>NZ_JBFUJD010000038.1:0-44899 GCF_056401555.1 Caulobacter sp. P4_E5 | reverse complement strand
CCTGCGGCGTGGGCCCCTCCCTCTCTCTCAGAGAGAGGGATTTTGAAGACGCGGTCGTCAGGCCAATATGGTCTGGTCAGTTGCCTCAGGTCAGTCGCTAAAATGGCGCGAGTGGTCTGAACTGTTCTGGTCCGTTCAGGCCCTGAAATCCCGAAATTCACCGGTAAAATGACCGTTCTTCTTTGAACAGGCGGCGTGCGCTGTCGTTTGGCGCCAAGAAAACTATAGATTAATCAATCAGTTGCTGGATCACTGCCGCTCGCTCACCCTCTTTCACAAGGTCAGACCTCAGTGTCAGACGTGTTGTTGACGCGTGGACCGATTTGGGAGAAGCTCTGGTAGCGCTAACAATTTCTGTCGGCGCCCAAAAAAGCAAAATGTTCGCCGGATGGCGGGCTTCGTTAGAGGGGATCAACAATGCAACGGCTGTGTATGACTGCGCGCCTGCGACGCGCTGCGCTGCTCGGGGCCACGATGCTGTCCGGGCTGGTCGCCGTGGAGGCCCACGCGCAAACCGCGCCGGCTCCGGCCCAGGCCGCCCAAAACGCTCAAGGGGCCGACACCGTCGAGGAAGTCGTCGTCACCGGTTACCGCAAGAGCCTGGCGCTCTCGACCGTCGCCAAGCGCGAGACGACCGGCTTCGCCGACGCCATCTTCGCCGAGGACATCGGCAAGTTCCCCGACTCCAACATCGCCGAGTCGTTCAACCGCATTCCCGGCATCACCATCACCCGCGACATCACGGGCGAAGGCACCAACGTCGCCATCCGCGGCCTGGGCTCGAACTTCACCAATGTGACGCTGAACGGCGCCTCGATCGCGGTCGCCTCGTCGGGCGCCACCGACGCGCAGGGCACCGACCGCTCGGTCGACCTCAGCTTCTTCCCGACCGACCTGTTCACCAAGCTGACGGTCAACAAGAGCTATTCGGCCGGCCTGCTGGAAGGCGGCGCGGCCGGCAATATCGACATGCGCTCGGCGCGTCCGTTCGACCGTCCCGGCCAGCACCTGACCCTCAACATCCAAGGGGTCAAGCCCAGCGGCGCGGATCTCGGCGGCAAGGGCTCGGTGATCGCCAGCAAGACCTGGGACAATTTCGGCGTCCTGTTCGGCATTTCCGGCCAGCGGCTCAAGACCGACACGCGCGGCTACGAGACGATCGGCTTCACCAACCCAAACCTGTCCGTGCCGAGCACCGACCCCGCCAGACCCGTTCCCAATCCCCAGTGCCTGGCGACGGGCTGTAACGCCACGGGCGGCGGCAACTGGACGATTCCGGGAACGGTGCCGGTCGGCGCGGGCGGCGGCCTGGTGGCCGGCCAGATCATCGACCAGGCCTTCCTGCTGGCGCACAACCCCGGCGCCTCGATCCAGCAGATCGACAACGGCCTGCTGCCGCGCCTGGGCCGCCCGTCGGCCGAATATGGCCGCCGCGACCGGTTCAACGCCGTGACCAGCCTGGAATGGAAGCCGACCGACAGCCTGAACTTCTACGTCGACGGCATGTACGGCTACAAGAAGAACGACCTGCTGCGCGAGGACATGGCGTGGATCGTGCGCAACGGCGCGATCATTCCGCTCAACACCAAGTACGACAAGACCGACTGCTCGGCCGGCTGCACGGTCACCCAGGGCACCTACGCCAACTCGCAGTTCTTCCTGGAATTCCGTCCCTATCTCGAAAAGACCGAGCTGTGGGGCGTCAATCCGGGCGGCGAGTGGCAGATCAACGACAAGCTGAAGGTCGAGGCCCAGGCCAACTACACCAAGAGCACCTTCCACCGCGAAAGCCCGACCTTCGGCCCGGTGACCGCGCTGGGCGTCGGCACGACCGTCGACTACACCTACAATCCGAGCGGCATCCCGACGATCAAGAGCAGCGTCGACCTGAACAACCCGGCCAATTTCGTCTGGACCGGCGGCCGGTTGAACATGCAGGACGAGAAGCGCTGGTATGAGACCAAGGGCGCCCGCGCCGTGGTCACCTGGGGCGACGAGCAGCTGAACCTGAAGTTCGGCGGCAACTATGACGACGTCTCGCGCACCATCCGCGGCTACGACAACACCACGCCGTGGCAGAACGCGACCTGCGGCAACAATCCCAGCATCAACCTGCCGTCGCCCAACGGCCAGCCGCCCTGCCAGGGCCTGAACCAGCCGGGCGCCGCGCCCTCAGCGTCTTATCCGAGCTATCCGGGCTACGGCACGAACTATACGGCCGGCAAGACCGGAACCCAGACCTATGCCGGCTCGCTGATCCCGACCACCAGCCTGGCCAGCTATCTGAAGCCCGGCCCGGCCGGCTTCGTCACCGTCGACTGGGACAAGGTCAAGCAGGCCACCAACTACGACGCTCTGCATGACGCCTATGTCGAGACGGGCGGCTCCAACACCGGCGCCAGCGGCGGCTCCATCAACGAGAAGAACAGCGCGGCCTATACCGAGCTGAACGGCGTCACCCAGGTGATGGACAGCGACCTGCGCTTCAATGTCGGCGTCCGCTACGTCCATACCAAGCAGACGATCGGCGGCCGCATCTCGCTGGCGGACCCGCGGAATACGCCGCCTCCGCCGGTCCCGGGGCAACCCTCCCCCGGGCTGCCGGACGGCGCTCGCTATCCGAACATCGTGAACTTCGTCTACATCGAGAACACCTATTCGAAGTGGCTGCCAGCGGCGAACATCGCCTATGACGTCGGCGAGCACGCCGTGGCGCGGGTCGCGGTGTCGGAGACCATGACCCGTCCGGATCCGGCCGCCCAGCTGCCGGGCGTCAGCTTCGGCGCGCCGTCGGCTGACCAAGCCACTATCGGCAACTCGGCGCTGAAGCCGTACTTCTCGAAGAACATCGACCTGGGCTTCGAGTTCTACACCGGCCAGGAAGGCGTGATCGCGGTCAACGCGTTCCGCAAGTCGCTGACCGGCTTCACGACCAACAACGTCGTGACCCAGCCGTTCGCGTACCTGGCCCAGTACGGCATCAACTACGACACCCTGAACGACACCCAGAAAAAGGCGATCGACTCGCGCGGCGGCCCCACCGCGGCGCAGGTCCAGATCCAGTCGCAGATCAACGTGCCCAACAAGCTGACGATCAACGGCTTGGAATTCCAGTGGGTGCAGCCGCTCGACTTCCTGACCAGCCGGTTCGGCGTCGAGGGGCTGGGCGTCAACGCCAACGCCACCATCGTCGACCAGACCAGCAACGGTCCGGCCATCGCCTACGGGGTGGCCAAGTACACCTACAACCTGACGGGCTATTACGAGCACAACGGCGTCAGCCTGCGGCTCAGCCACGTCTATCGGAAGGGCTCGCAGTCCAGCGGCGCCAACCAGAACGGCATCGGGTCGGCCGCCCTGTTCGCGGACGACTACAAGCAGACCGACTTCTCCTCGAGCTTCGATCTCGAGAAGATCTTCGGCCTCGGGCGCATGCCGCAGCTGACCTTCAACGTGACCAACATCACCAACGAAAAGCTGCGCTCGCACTTCCAGTACGACAACGCGACGTTCACCTACTACAAGCCCGGCCGCCAGTTCCTGTTCGGCCTGCGGGCGACCTTCTAAGGCCGGGAGGCCGGCGCTTCGGCGCCGGCCTTCACCACTTCGGTTCCCTCCGCCCGCCGCCTCCGCGTTCCCWTGGAGTCGGCGGGTTTTTTTGTATTTGGCGTCCCTGCGACGCCCCTGGCGGACAATCTGTCGCAAGGCTGGAAGCCTCCCGGATTCAGGATTGTTAACCGCGCCAAGCTTAAGCTCCGAGCGTGCAAGGAGCACTTCCATGACCCACGCCGCCCGCCACACCTCGGTCAAGGTTCCCACGTCCAACCGCTCGTTTCTCGGGCTTGGCGAGTCCCTTCTGCACATGGCGCTTTCGGCGGCGATCCCGGTCAGCGCGGTGGTCTTCGTGGTGCTGAGCTTCTAGGGCTCGGCGCGAAGCGAGACGCCGACCAGGCGCACAGGTCCCAGCAGGCCGGACGGCAGCAGGGCCGAGTCCGCGCGATAGGGCGAGACCGGCGCGAAGGCGACCGGCTTGGCGCCAGGTTGCTTGTCGCCGATCAGCCGGTTGGGCCAAAGGTTCACCACCGCGATCGACAGCGCGTTCTTGCCCGGCTTCAAGGCGTCCGTGATGTCGACGCGGTAGGGCGCATGCCAGGCGGTCGCGACCGGCTTGCCATTGACCGAGACCGCCGCCAGTTCCTTGATCTCGCCGAGGTCCAGCTCGATCCGCCGGCCGGCCTTGAGCCAGCCGCGCTGGATCCGGACGTCCTTCTGGTAGGTCGCGACCCCGGAGAAATACTTGATCCCCGGATCGGCCGCTTCCGGCCACGAGATCAGCGTGTCGAACACCGCGCTTTCGGGCGCGCCGCGCTTGGCCTCGAAGCCGACGCGCCAGGGGCCTTCCAGGGTGGCCAGCGTGCCGGCCTGGCGCGGCGGCGCGGTCCAGGCCTGCTGGCGCGCGGGCTTGTCGAACACCACGAACACCGCCTCATGCCCGGCCAGGTCCATCTGCGTGCGGACGCCGGCGGCGGTCTGCTCGTAGCTGAGCGCCTGCCGCTGGCCCGTCTCGGCGCGCCATAGTTCCGGGGCGCGCCCCTCGACCCGGAAGACGGCGTCGACGGCGCGGGGCTCGGCGCTCTGATTGGAGACGAAATAGAGGTCGGCGTCGGCGGTGCGGCGATGCAGGGTCAGCAGATCGGCGCCGGCGGCGGCGTCGCCGAACGCGACGTCCGGGGTGATCTTCTCGGCCGCCAGGGCCGAGGCCAGGTCGGCATAGACGCGGCCCTGGCCCAGGCTTCGGCCCGTCGCGCCGTCGCTCCAGATCTCGTCGGCGAGCTTGGCGACCTCGGCGTCCGGACTGGCCATGCCCAGGCCGCCGACCGGACGCTTGCCAACCAGCACCGCGCCGTCGGCGACCAGGGCGCGGATCTTGCGCAGGGCGGGCAGGCTGAGCCGCCGAACGGTGTCGGGCAGGAACAGGACGCGATAGCTCATGCCGCTAGGGGTCACCAGCCGCCCGTCCTTGACCGACAGCAGGGTCAGCAGCGCCTCGGCGTTGATGTAGTCGTAGGCGTAGCCCTTGGGGACGTCGGTGTTGACGCGGTCCTTGAACAGCTCGGTGAGATTGCGCTCCTCGCCGTAGACATAGGCCACGTCGGCGACGAACCGGCCCTGCTGCAGCATGTACGAGGTGCGGCTCAGATAGCTGACCCAGGGCCCGGCCTGCTCGGCCCAGGTCTCGTTGCGATTGAAGTACTGGCCGAAGATGAACAGGCCCAGGCCCGGCTTGGCGTCGACCAGCGGCTGCATGTGCGACTCGTGCATCAGGATGCGGTTGACGCCGCGCGCGAAGATCTCGTCGGCGACCGGCTTCAGCATGGCCGGCGAGAACGACCAGGGGTCCTGCATGGCCGCCACGGTCAGGGCCTCGGCGGCGACCAGCGGCTTGCCGTAGACGTGGGCGGCGGAGGCGGCCTCCTCGAGATCGGCCTTGAGCGGCGGCTGGCCCGGGGCCGTGGACCAGGGGCGGTACCAGAACTCGGCGGTGGGGATGTCGGCGCGGGCCTTGGCTGTCATGCCGTCGACGATGGCCCGCGGATAGTCGCCCTGAACCTCGGTGTAATAGCCCATCCCGCGAGCCTTCAGCGCCTGGGCCAGCACCGCGTAGTGGTTGTCGACCACCAGGTCCTTCAGCGTCTGGCGGAAGTCGAACAGGAAGCGCTCGGAGGCTTCGGCGCTCTGGACCAGCCGCCCGGTCAGCACTGGCAGCCACGGCGTCGGGTCATAGCCCCGCCGGGCGCGGAACTCGCCTAGCATGGCCGGCGTCCAGTTCTGCACGCCCGCTTCCCAGCTGTCGGTGAGCAGGGTCTGGACGCCCTTGGGCCCCAGCGCGTCGCCGCTGGCCTGCAGGTAGAGGTCCAGATAGTGGGCCAGGTAGCGGCCGACGGCGGCGGCGTCGAGCTTGTCGACCTCCAGGCCCGTGGCGCTGGGTTCGGCCGGGGCGTTGACCGCGCCGGTCAGCGACCAGCCCAGCCGGACGATCGTCCAGCGGCCCTTCGGCGGGGTCCAGTCCAGCGTTCCGTCGGGGCGAAGCTTGCCGGTCAGGTCGACGACCTTGGCCGGGTCGATCAGCGCTCCGGCCGGCGCCGTCATCGGCTGACCGCCCTCGTGCACGCTAGGCGAAAAGCCGGCCTTGGCTTCGAAGCCGTCGATCCGCGCGCCTGTGTGCAGAGCCAGGCGCGAGATCGGGTAGCTGACCTGCTTGGGGCGCCCCATCACCTTGGCGACGGGCGGCTGGAAGTCCTCGGGCGGCGCGGCGAAGCGCAGGCGCAGGCGCTGGGCGCCGACCGGCGAGAAGGCGATCGTCTGCTGCGGCGCGCCGTGCGCCAGCGGGCCGCTGGTCGCCTCGACGACGCCGGCGCCGACGGCCTTGAAGACCCCCGGCGCGGTCTCGGCCTCGATCGTGAGCCTTGCGCCGAACTGGACGCTGAGCGAGACCGCGCCCAGCGTCACGGCGGTGGGAAACCTCGCTTCCAGCCAGACCTCGGTCTCGCCCTGGGCGGGCGCCAGCTTCAGCGACTGGCCCTCGGCCGGCGCGCCGGGAACCGTCTCGGCCAACGTGGCGGGGCCGGCCTGGGTGGTCCACAGCGGCGCGGCGGGGGCGGTCTCCAGCGGTGGGATCGGATAGGCGAACACCGCCGCCTCGCCATAGGCCTCGACCGCGGACTTGCCGGTCTTGGCGCCCTGGAAGCCGCCGCTGGTCCGGGGCGGAGCGGGGAGGGCGATGGGCGCGCCGCCGCCCTCGACGATGGTCTCGCTCCAGACGTACTTCTTCATGCCGTCGGCGGGCGGAACCCACGGGCCGCCGGTCTCGCTCCAGCCCGGCGAGCCGGCGATGCCGACCTCCATGTCGGCCGCGCGGGCCTGGGTCACCGCCTGGCGGAAGATGGCGCGCCATTCGGGCGACATGAACGGGATGGGCTTGTCGACGACGATCGGCTCGGGAAGCTTGCCGCCGGAAAAGGCATGGACGCCGCCGACGCCGATCCGCCGCATCCAGTCCAGGTCGAGGCGGGCGCCTTCGGTCGAGACGTTGCCGCTCATCCAGTGCCACCAGACGCGGGGCTTGGCGCTGTTGGGCGGTGTGGCGAAGCCGGCCGCCAGGTCGTCGCCGGCGGGCGCGGACAGCGCCGCGCGCGGCTCGACCATCAGGGCCGAAGCGCTGAGAAGCGCCAGCAGGAGACGACGCTTGGCCTGCGCGCGGCCGATGCCCGTGGGCGCCAAATCGTCCTCCCCCCGTCTGTCCGCCGTCGGCACGATGGCGGTTTTGAGCTGTGTTATTGAACGAATGTGTACGATAACCGTCGCCGTCTCGTCAAACGGCTTCGGTGGGGCCCCGGCGCGGGCGGTGAGGGCGCTCACACCTTCCGGCTTGGCGCTTGCCGCCTTCGGCACACGCCTTCAGGACCCGCGCGTGCTGACCTGTTCGCGCCTCGCGACGCATTTAATTGACCACGATCGTTTAATTTAACTTGCCAGCCAAAGCGCGGCCATTGATGATCCTGGTCGCGGGGCCCGAAGCGGCTCCCGGCCTGGCTGTCGAGCGCGCGAAGACGCACCGGGGACGGGCCAAGGGCAGTGTGGAGGAAGCATGATGAACCGACGGGATCTTATCGCCACGGCCGGCGCCCTGGCCGGCGCCTCCGCCCTGTCCGGCGCGGCCTGGGCGAAGGCTCCGCTGCCGGCGCTGCCCACCGAGACCGTGGATGTCGACCTGACCGCCGACGAGGGGGCCCTGGCCCACATCTGGTCCGAGTGCGTCGGCTCCGACCGGGCCGGCCTGACCATGCGCGAGGAATGGCGGCTCGACGCCAAGCGCGCCTACAAGGAGGCCGGCATCAAGCGGGTGCGCTTCCACGGCATTTTCAACGACGACGAGATGGCGGTGCGGCCCAAGGGCGCGATCGGCGCCGCGGGGCAGAGCTTCAACTTCCAAAACGTCGACACCGTCTATGACGGGGTGCTCGAGACCGGCATGAAGCCGTTCGTCGAGCTCAGTTTCATGCCCAGCAAGCTGGCCAGCGGGACCGCCAATTTCGGCACGTATCGCGGCAACATCACCCCGCCGGCGTCGCTGGACGACTGGAAGGCCTTCGTCGCCATCTTCGTGCGTCACCTGGTCGACCGCTACGGCGTGGCCGAGGTGCGCCAGTGGTATTTCGAGGTCTGGAACGAGCCCGACCTGGGCTTCTTCTGGAGCGGAACCCAGCAGCAGTATTTCGAGCTCTACAAGGCCTCGGTCGAGGCGGTGCGCAGCGTCGACCCGGCCCTCAAGGTCGGCGGCCCGGCCACCTCGAAGGTGCAGTGGATCCCCGAGTTCCTGGCCTATTGCGCCCAGAACAGCCTGCCGGTCGATTTCGTCTCGACCCACCTCTATGCCGGCGACAACCAGGTCAAGGTGTTCGGTCAGGCGGGCAAGTATACCCAGAACGAGATCTACGCCGCGGCCATGAAGCAGGTCAGCGACCAGATCGCCGCCAGCGCCTACAAGACCGCCGAGCTGTGGCTGGGCGAGTGGTCGTCCGACAGCCCGGCGATGATCGCCCACATCATCAAGGGCTGCCTGCCCTATCTGAAGGGCATGTCCTACTGGCAGGTCAGCAAGTTCGAGGAGGTGCTGGTCCCCAACTTCATCTTCAAGGAGGGCGACAACGCCTGGGGGCTGTTCTCGGCCCGCAACGTCGCGCGCCCGACCTTCAACACGTTCAAGCTGCTCAACAGGTTGGGCGCGCGGCGCCTGAAGGCCGAGGGTCCCGCCCTGGCCTCGCGGCGGACGGGCGGCGGCAGCGCGGTCATGGTCTGGAACCTGGCCGACGCGCCGCAGGCCAGCGGCATCCCCGGCGCCAACAGCGTGCGCAAGGTGGTCGGCGAGGCCAAGCGCTATCGCGTGCGGCTGAAGGGGGCCAAGCCGGGCCAGGCCGTCAAGGTCAGCTATGTCGACATGGAGCGCGGCTCGCCCTATCCGGCCTGGCGCGCTCTGGGCTCGCCGCAGTATCCCACCCGCGAGCAGCTGGCCAAGATCCGCGCGGCCGCCGAGCTGCCGGCGCCGCACGTGCTGAAGCTGAGCGCCACGCGCGAGCTGGTCATCGACCTGCCGCCCGAGGGCGTGGCTCTGCTGGAGCTGGCCTGACTATCCTAGCCGGCGCGCCAGGCGGATTGGCCATCGATCAGGAGGCGCGCCATCATGTCGGCCGCCGCCTCGCACGCCGCGTCGGTCACCTCGCCGACGCCGGCCTCCTGGCGGATCCATCCGACCAGGCCCGAGGCGAACAGCTTGGCGGCCAGCAGGGTCTGCTCGGAGGGCGCGGCCTGGCCGTCGGCCCGCGACAGGCGCGTGGCGATCGCCCGGACGTTCAGCATGTAGCCCATCTCGTGGAACAGGCGCGCCAGCTCCGGAAAGCGCGGCCCCTCGGACACCACCAGGTGGTCGAAGGCGCGGATCTCCGGCTGCCTCAGGGCCTGCAGCATCGAGACGGCGCGGTGACGCAGCCAGGCCGCGATGTCCTCGTCGGGGCGTTCGTCCTCGATGGCGCTGTCGGCCGCCGCGGCCGCCTGCCAGGCCTGGATCCGCGCCTCGACGATGGCCTGGAACAGCGCGTGCTTATTGGCGTAGCGGGCGTAGAGGGTGGCCTTGGACACGCCGGACGCGGCGACGATCGCCTCCATCGAGGTGTTGGCGTAGCCCTGCGACAGGAACAAGGCCTGGGCGGTCGAGAGGATGGTGTCGGCGATCGCCGCCAGCTGGGCGGCGCTGGGGCGCCCGCGCCGGGCCGTGAACGGCGCCTTCGCCTCGGCCGCGCCCGCCTGTTCGTCGCCCATGTCGCCCGCTCCCTCGCCTGCCTCTTGCTAGCGGCTCGGGGGAGGGGAGTCACCCGGGCTGTCGGCCCCGCGCGTCCGAAATTGGCCTGACCAATTTGCATGTTGTGCCGGCTCAGGCGAGCCAGCGCGTCGGCAAGCGAACGAATTCGACGTGAGCGTCTAGATCGCGGCTACCAGGCCACGCGGCCGTGGAACAGCACGTCGACCGCGTGCTCGGCATAGGCCATCGCTTCCTCGTGGCTGATCTCGCGCACGCGCCGGTGGGTGTCGTACCAGCCGGTCAGCATGGCCATCAGCATCTCGGCCACCCGGGCCGGATCGCGGGGCGGGGCGGGGAAGTTGCTGGTGCTTTCGACCAGGCCGCGGGTCAGCAGGTCGATGGCGCTGCGATGGCCGGCCTCGTGCAGCGCCCGGGCCAGTTCGCCGCCGGCGTCCGCGCTGCTGGTCAGGACGCGCTGGAAGGCGTGGATCTCTTCCGAGGCCAGCGATTCCAGGATCGAGCGGGCGATATGGTTGAGGCGCTGCTTGAGATCCGCCGGCATCGGCCCGTTGCGGGCGTCGGCCGCGGCCTGCCAGGCCTGGACGCGGTCGGCGACCACGGCGTGCAGCAGGGCTTCCTTGGTGGGGTAGCGCGAATAGAGCGTGCCCTTGGCGATGCCGGCCGCCGCGGCGACCGACTCCATCGGGGTGGCGTCGAAGCCCATGGCCAGGAAATGTTCGCGCGCCGCCGCCAGGATGGCCGGGTTGATCGCCTCGGAGCGGGCGGTGGTCGGGCGGCCCGGGCGCAGCGGCGCTTGCGGCGCGGCCTCCTGCGGGTCTTGGCCTTCGGTGTCTTGCGGGAGCGCGGCGGTCATGGACCTTCTAGGCAAGTCGGTATCCAAATCTTTCGGCGCGAGCCGTGAGTCCAGCTCTCACGATTGTCGCGGGTGGGGCAACCCGATTCATCCGACCGGGCCGTCGAGCCGCGATCCTACAACATTTCGCGAGAAAATCGACCGGTGTCGTACAATTGCAGTTGCCTTTGTCCGGACCCTTGCCATGATCGCGGCCGAGGAACGTCCACAACAACGAGAACCCCCATGCGCCTAGCTTCCCTCGCCCTCGCCGCCGCGCTGCTGGCCGCGCCGGCGACCGTCCTGGCCCAGGCCGCCCAGACTGCGCCGGCCGCCGCCGATCCGGCCAGCCTGCCGGGCGCGACCCAGGCCGCCAAGTTCAAGACCGGCGAAACCACGGTCGGCGACATCCTGGACAACCCCGCCGCGACGGCGGTGGTCAAGAAGCACCTGCCCGAGCTGGTCGCCAACGAGCAGATCAACATGGCGCGCGGCATGACCTTGAAGGCCATCCAGCAGTACTCGGCCGACACCGTGACCGACCAGAAGCTCACCGAGATCGACGCCGACTTCGCCAAGCTCGGCGCGAAGTAGGACCTTAACGACCGACGCCCCGGCGATCGCATCGCCGGGGCGTCTTCGCGAGCCATCTTCGGGTCGGGCGCCGCGACTGACCTCGCCGCGACCGCGTCGCCGGGGCGGCGGATCGCCATCAATCATACATCAGCGTCAAATTGTCGTCCTGACGACCGCGTTTTCGCGTGGTCTCGTCGGGGCGCGCCGGCCTGCGCCCTGTCGGCGAGCGAGCCCATGGCGCCTTATTGAACGGTTCCGTCTCTTTTTGGTTGACCACTGGTCAGGACAGTTTACAACGCCAGTCAGCGGCGCCGGCCTAGCTTACGGGCGCCGTGAACGCTTCGCGAAAAGCTTCGCGGGCGGATTTCCGCCGGCCCGAACAGTACGGGCGCGGCGACAAGGTGAGACCGGCTTTTAAAGGCCGGCGCGAGTGGACGGAGACGAACGGGTGCTTCCGCGCTTCGTGGACGGTGAACACCGTCCGGCCCACCGCCGAGTTCGCCTTGCCCGAGGGGGCGCGGGCGAGCCTGGCCCGGGCGCGAAGGCTCGTGGCCGTCTTCGAAAAACAAAACAGGTCGCCGGCCCATCGGAATGCGCGGCGATCGCCGGGCGTCGGGCCGGCGCAAGAACAGGGAGGGTGAGATGAACAACACTCGGATCATGATGCTCGCGGGGGTCAGCGCTCTGACCCTGAGCGCCGGCGCGGTCCAGGCGCAGACGGCGGCCAAGCCGGCGGCCGCGGAACCGCTGATGGTCGGCGAGGTGATCGTCACCGCCCGCCGGCAATCGGAAAACCTGCAGAACGTGCCCACGACGGTCTCGGCGGTCAGCGGCGACTCGCTGAAGAAGCTGGCGATCACCCAATTCCAGGACGTCGCGGCCCTGGTGCCGGGCCTCAGCCTCGGCACGTCCAGCGTCACCGCCGGCCGCTCGCCCGCGCCGTCGATCCGYGGCGTCTCCTACGACGCCAGCACCCAGGCCTCGCCGACGGTCGACATCTATCAGAACGACGTGCCGATCGACGGCGGCGTCGCCTTCCAGGCCGTCTATGACGTCCAGGCCATCGAAGTGCTGCGCGGCCCGCAGGGCACGCTGCGCGGCCGCACCGCGCCGTCGGGCGCCATCACCCTGACCACGCGCCGCGCCGACACCCACGACTACGGCGGCTATGTCAGCGCCCAGGCCACCGACCACGGCGGCCGCAACCTGCAGGGCGCGGCGAACATCCCGCTGATCGACAGCGTCCTGGGCGTGCGCCTGGCCGGCGTCATCGACGAGAACAAGGGCGACTTCGTCACCAGCCTCAACAGCGCCTTCCTGCCGGTGAAGAGCACGCGCAGCGGCCGGATCAGCGTCAACTTCACGCCGACCGAAACCTTCGACGCCTCGGTCACCTATCAGAAGCTGAACAGCCACAAGCGCCAGTTCACGCAGATCGAGGGCAACGGCGCGCCGGGCGGCGTCTCGGCGGCCGCGCCGGCGGGCTACAACGGCCCAGTGATCACCGCCTCGCAGCGGCTGGACGTCGATGACTCACCGCGCTTCAACTACACGGACAACGACTTCCTGGGCGCCCAGGCCAATTGGGAAGTGCTGGGCCAGCGGCTGAGCTATGTCGGCGGCTACACCAAGGGCGACGCCACCACGGTCGGGGCGCTGGACTATGGCAACGTGCTGATCGGGCGCAGCTACTTCCAGAACCTCAACACCAAGAACTCGCAGACGACGCACGAAATCCGGCTGTCGTCGGTCGGCAGCGACCGCCTGATCGACTACACGGTCGGCTACTTCTACTCGAAGACGCCGAGCAAGACCGGCGGGACCCAGGTCGCCTCGTTCCTGCCCGGATCGTTCGGCTCGCCCGGGGCCCCGGCCAATCCGCGCGTGCTCGACAGCCGCTTCAGCCTGCCGACCCTGATCACCGTCAACAACAACGCGACCGAGAACTCGGTGTTCGCCAATGTGCGCGTGCACCTGGGCGAGGCGACCGAGATCTCGGGCGGCGTGCGCCACATCGTCTCCAAGGTCGACAACGTTCAGACCGTGTTCCTGGGCGCCGGCATGATCTCGCGCGCCATCGGCTTCCCGTGCTCGGCCGCCGGCTTCGCCAGCACCTATGGCGGCGGCTTCTGCGACATCCCGATCGCGGCCGGCACGACGCCGGTCCAGAACAGCTCGCAGAAGAACACCGAGAAGCCGACGGTCTACAACCTGTCGATCTCGCACCGCTTCTCGGACCAGGTGCTGTCCTACGGCACCTTCGCCACCTCGTGGCGGCGCGGAGCCAACAACTTCGCCCTGGCCAACGCCGAGAACGACCCGGTCCTGACCAGCCTGATCTTCCTGCCGGACGAAAAGTCCAAGTCGTTCGAGACGGGCATCAAGACCAACTGGCTCGACCGTCGCCTGCGCCTGAACCTGGCCGCCTTCTACCAGAAGTACGACGGCCTGCTGTTCCAGGTGACCTCGATCCCCTACCTGCAGGCGAACGGCGCGACCGTGTCGGTGTCGAACTCGACGTTCAATGTCGGCGCCGACTCGGTGGTCAAGGGCTTCGACTTCGACGGCGCCTTCCAGGTCACGCCGAACTGGAGCCTCAACGGCGGGATCAGCTACGCCGACGGCAAGGTCGACAACGACACCGTGCCGTGCCGCGACGGCAATTTCGACGGCGTTCCGGACTCGGGCGTCCCGACCCTGGGCGACTTCCGGTCGCGCAACATCCACGTGGCGACCTGCAAGTCCAACCAGGCGACGTCGCGCGAGCCGCTGTGGAGCGGGACGCTGCAAAGCGAATACTGGCGCCCGGTCGGCGGGGTGGAGGCCTATGTCCGGGGCCTGCTCAGCTACTATCCGGAGAACAAGCGCCGGAACGCCAGCTACACGGTTCCCAACTACGGCCTGCTGAACATCTTCGCCGGCGTGCGCTCGCCGGACGGGGCCTGGGACCTCAACGTCTTCGCCCGCAACCTGACCAAGACGGGCGTCGAGACCAGCCGCGACGTGGACTACACGACCCCGGCCGGCGGGGTGGCCACCTTCTTTGGCCAGAGCGGCTATCGCTGGACCAGCTACACGTCGCCGCGGGAGATCGGGGTGTCGCTGCGCTACGCCTTCGGCGCGCGCTGACCGCGCGACGCTCGCGGGATCGGAAAGGGCCGGCGCTTCGCCGGCCCTTTTTCGTTGGCGCCCCCTTTCGTTGGGGGGAGCGCTGCGCGGCGGAATCTATGCGCCGCCGCCGGTCAAAACCGAGGCTTGACAATACCGGCCCGCTCAACGATCAGATAAATGAACGCTACCGTTCAATTATGGTCGCGGGAACGGTCGGGAGGAAACCATGGACGGCGCGCCATTGATCGGCGGCACGAGGCGACGCGCTGCGTCGCGACGTCCGGACGCCTGCCTCGCCGCCGCGCGGCTGACGGCGCTGATGGCGGGCCTGGCGCTGGCCGGATGCGCCGCCCCGCCCAAGACCGACCTGAGGCTGCCGGTCGCCTACGAAGGCCCCCCGGCGCCGCCGGTGGACTTGGCGTCGGAGACCGCGTCGCTGGATCGCTGGTGGACCCGGTTCGGCGACCCGCTGCTGGACCAGCTGGTCGACGAGGCGCTGGCCACCGGCCTGGACGCCCGGGACGCCGCCGCCCGCCTGGCCGAAGCGCGGGCCGCCAAGTCCGGCGCCCTGACCAGCTTCCTGCCGCAAGGCGATCCCAGCGCCTCGTACCTGAAGCAGCACACCAAGACGGGCGGGCTCGCCAAGGACCTGCGCATCACCGCCGGCGATTTCGACGTCAGCTGGCAGGTCGACCTGTTCGGGCGGCTGCCCACCGCCAGCAAGGCGGCCAAGGCCGATTTCGCCGCCGCGCGGTTCGCCTATGAAGGGGCCCGCGCCTCGATCGCCGCCGAGGTCGCCGACAGCTACTTCCAGGCCCGCGGCCTGGCCATCCAGCTGCAGGACGCCCACGAGAGCGCCCGGGTCCAGAAAGAGCTCTACGACATGACCGAGCGGCGGGCGCGAGCGGGGCTGTCGGCGCTCGCCGACGCCGACCGGGTCGCCGGCGACCTCTCGCAGTCCAACGCCCGGGTGGCGTCGCTGGAGGCGCAGCTGCAAGCCCAGAAGCGGGCGCTGCTGATCCTGGTCGGGCGGGTGATCGACCCCACCGCCGCGATCGCCATCGCCGCCGATGTCGGGGTCGCGCCGGCTCCGCCCGCCCTGGTGCCCGGCGACCTGCTGACCCGCCGTCCCGACGTGCGCGAGGCGCAGGCGCGGCTGGCCTCCGCGTCCGGTCGGGCCAACCTGGCCCGCCTGGCGCTGCTGCCGACGGTCAGCTTCATTCCCGGCCTCGGCTATTCGCGCCCCTCGACCGGCGGCGCGACCACCACCACCAGCCTCGGCCTGGCCCTGAGCCAGCCGCTGTTCGACATGCCCAGGCTGTTGTCGCAGGCGGGCGTTCAGAAGGCCCGGGCCACCCAGGCGGCCATCGCCTACGAGCGGACGCTGCGCCAGGCCTTCAAGGACTCCGAGGCCGCGCTGGTGGGGCTGGACGCCGACCGCCGCCAGGTCGCCCTGCTGGCCGACGGCGAGGCCCGCGCCGCGCGGGCCTATCGCGCCGCCCGCGCCAACTACGGCCGCGGCCTCACCGATCTTCAATCCACCCTGTCGGCCGAGCAGGCCTGGCGGACGACGCGCACCCAGCTGACCTCGGCTCAGGTGCAGGCCGTCCGGCGGGCCGTGCAGGCCTATCAGGCCCTCGGCGGCGGCTGGCCCGTCGATCGCTATTCGTCTGTCGTGAGCTCGAAATGACCTCTTGCAAGAAGCTCCTGGCGGCGACCCTGCTCGTCGCCGCCGTCGCGCCGGTCCTGGCCGGATGTCATCGGGCCCCGCGTCCGGCCGCGGCGCACGCGGCCGAGCTGCGGTCGGTGTCGGTGATCACCCTGGCGCCGCGCGCCGTCGCCGGCAGCCTGACCGCCACGGGCGACCTGACGCCGCGCGAGGAGGCCGCCGTCACGCCCGAGGTCAGCGGCTATCGCGTCGTCGCCGTGCTGGCCGATGTCGGCGACACGGTCCGGGCGGGACAGGTGCTGGCGCGCCTGGACCCGGCCCTGATCGAGGCCCAGATCGCCCAGCAGGCCGCCCTGGTCGCCCAGGCCGAGGCCCAGGCCGCCCAGGCCGTGGACCAGGCCAACCGCACCAACGGCCTCGACGGCTCGGGCGACCTGGCTCAGGAGCAGATCAACCAGCGGCGCTTCCAGGCCCAGGCCGCTCAGGCCACGGTCCAGGCCCAGAAGGCCGCGCTGCGCGACCTTCAGGTCCGCCGCGGCAAGCTGGCCGTGACCGCGCCGGTTGGCGGCGTGGTGCTGGAGCGCGGCGTGCGCCCGGGCGACGCGGCGTCGGCCGGTCAGGCCGCCTGGTTCCGCCTGGCGCGTGACGGCCAGATCGAGCTGCAGGCCCAGCTGGCCGAGGCCGAGCTGGCGCGGATCCACGTCGGCCAGTCGGCCAGCGTCACCCTGCCCAGCGGCGCGACCGCGACGGGCCGCGTGCGCCTGATCAGCCCGCAGATCGATCCCAAGTCCAAGCTGGGCTATGTGCGCCTGACCCTGCCGGTCCGTCCCGACATCCGCGCGGGCGGCTTTGGCCGCGCCGTGTTCGGCGACGCGGCGGACCAGGGCCTTTCGGTTCCCGAGAGCGCGGTGCGCTACGACGCCGGCGGGGCCAGCGTCATGGTCGTCGAGGCCGGCGACCGCGTGCGGCGCGCGCCGGTCAAGACCGGGGATCGCGGGGCCGGCTGGGTCCGCCTCACCGCCGGACCCTCGGCCGGCGCGCGGATCGTCGAGAACGCCGCGGCCCTGCTGGTCGACGGCGACAAGGTGCGTCCGGTGGCGAGCATGACGGGTGCGAGCCGATGATCGCGCCGACCACGGGCGACGGCCTGAAGATCTCCGCCTGGGCCATCCGCAATCCGATCCCGGTGACGGTGCTGTTCCTGGCCCTGCTGCTGGCCGGCGTGCTCAGCTATCTGCAGCTGCCGATCAAGCAATATCCCAATGTGCAGCTGCCGATGGTGTCGGTCACCGTCACCCAGAACGGCGCCTCGCCCGGCGAGATCGAGACCCAGATCACCCGCCAGGTCGAGGACGCCGTCGCCGGCGTCTCGAACGTTGAGAACGTCCAGTCGGTGGTGACCCAGGGCGCCTCGACCACCAACATCACCTTTCAGATGGGCGAGGACCTGCAGAAGAAGACCGACGAGGTCCGCACCAAGATCGAGCAGGTTCGCGCCCAGCTGCCGCGCGACATCGACGCCCCCACGGTCCAGCGGGTCGAGATCGACAGCGCCCCGATCATGACCTACGCGGTCTCGGTCGACGGGCTGTCGGACGCCCAGCTCTCGTGGTTCGTCGACGACACCATTGCCCGCGCGTTGCAGGCCGAGAAGGGCGTGGCCCAGGTCACCCGGGTCGGCGGGGTCAATCGCGAGATCAACGTCCTGGTCGACCCGGACAAGCTGACCGCGCGGGGGCTGACGGCCGCCGACGTCAACAGCGCCCTGGCCGGCTTCCAGCTGAACGCCGGCGGCGGCCGCGTCGAGATCGGCGGCCGCGAGCAGACCATCCGCATTCTGGGCCAGGTCGAAACGACGGCCAAACTGCGCGATCTGACTATTCCCACCAGCGGCGGCGGCTATGTCCGCCTGGCCGACATCGCCGAGGTCGGCGACGGCTCGGCCGAGGCGCGGGGCTTCGCCCGCCTGAACGGCCGCCCCGTGGTCGGCTTCCAGGTCATGAAGACCCGCGAGGCCAGCGACGTGGCCGTCGACGACCGGGTGATCAAGGCCCTGGCGGCGCTGGAGAAGGCCCGGCCCGAGGTCCACTTCACGCGGATCTCGGCGACGGTCGACGAGACGCGCACCAGCTTCGAGGCCACGCGCGGCGTGCTGCTGGAAGGCATGGCGCTGGCGGCGGTCGTGGTCTTCTTCTTCCTGAAGGACTGGCGCGCCACCCTGATCACGGCGGCGGCCATGCCGATCTCGCTGATCCCGACCTTCGCGGCCATGGCGTTCCTGGGCTTCTCGCTGAACGTCGTGACCCTGCTGGCCCTGACCCTGGTGATCGGCATCCTGGTCGACGACGCCATCGTCGAGATCGAGAACATCGAAAAACGGGTCGTCGCCGGCTACCAGCCCTATGACGCGGCCATGGAGGGCGCCGACGCCATCGGCCTGGCCGTGGTCGCCACCACCTTCGCCATCGTGGTGGTGTTCGCCCCGGTCAGCTTCATGCCGGGCATCGCCGGCCAGTTCTTCAAGGAGTTCGGCCTGACCATCTCGGTGGCGGTGCTGTTCTCGCTGGTCGTGGCCCGCCTGCTGACGCCGCTGATGGCCGCCTACCTGCTCAAGCCCCGGACCAAGACCCACGAACCGGCCCCGCTGCCCCAGACCTATCTGAAGGTCCTGACCTGGAGCCTGGACCACCGGATGCTGGCCTGCGCCATCGGCGGGGTGCTGTTCATCGGTTCGCTGGCCCTGCTGCCGCTGCTGCCGACGGCGTTCACCCCCGAAGGCGACCCCGACTATCTGAACCTGAAGATCCAGGGCGCGCCCGGCGCGACCATCGCCCAGATGGACCAGGCGGTCTCGCGCATCGACGCGGTCTTCGCCAAGGAGTCCGCCGTGGATGGCGTGTTCGCCACGGTCGGCTCGACCTCGGGCGACCCGTTCCGCGGCGGTGGCGGCGCGGACCTGCGCAGCGGCTCGGTCACGGTGCTGCTGAAGGCCGACCGCAAGGTGAAGGGCCAGACCCTGCGCGAGCGCTATCGCGCCGCCATCATGGCCATTCCGGACGTGCGGATCGGCTTCCTGAAGGCCGACGGCCAGGCCGGTTTCCAGCAGATCCTGACCGGCGACGACCCCGACGCGCTCACCGCCGCCGCGCTCGAGCTGCAACGCCAGATGCGCGACCTGCCCGAGATGGCCGATCCGCATCCCTCGGCGCCGCCGGTCGGTCCGGAGATCGTCATCCGCCCGCGCGCCGACGAGGCCGCCCGGCTGGGCGTCTCGGTCGACGCCATCGCCCAGGCCGCCCGCGTCGCCACCAGCGGCGACATCGACGCCAATGTCGCCAAGCTGAACGACAAGGAGCGGCGGATCCCGATCCGCGTCCGCCTGCCGGCCGACGCCCGCGCCGACCTCGACCGCGTCCGCGGCCTTCGCCTGAAGACCGCCAGCGGCGAGACCACCCGGCTGGAGGCGGTCGCCGACGTCGGCTTCCAGGCGGGGCCGGCCCGCATCGACCGCCTGGACCGCCAGCGGCAGATGACCGTCGAGGCCGAGCTGACCCAGGGCGCGACCCTGGGCTCGGCGACCAAGGCGGTGCACGGCCTGCCGATCTTCAAGGCCATGCCCGCCAGCGTCCGGCCCAGCTCGATCGGCGACGCCAAGGCGATGGCCGAGCTGTTCGGCGGCTTCGGCCTGGCGATCTTCGCCGGGGTGGCGATGATCTATGGCGTGCTGGTCCTGCTGTTCGGCTCGTTCTTCAAGCCGATCGTCATCCTGTCGGCGCTGCCGCTGGCGGTGGGCGGCGCGTTCCTGGGCCTGCTGGCCTTCCACCAGGCGCTGTCGATCCCGTCGCTGATCGGGTTCCTGATGCTGCTGGGCCTGGCGGCCAAGAACTCGATCCTGCTGGTCGAGTACGCCATCGAGCTGGAGCGCGGCGGCATGCGGCAGCGCGACGCCCTGATCGAGGCCTGCCGCGAGCGGGCGCGGCCGATCGTCATGACCACCGTGGCCATGGCCGCGGGCATGCTGCCGACCGCCCTGGCGCTGGAGCATGGCGCGGAGTTCCGCCAGCCGATGGCCGTGGCGGTGATCGGCGGGCTGATCACGTCGACCCTGCTGTCGCTCGTCCTGGTGCCGGTGGTCTACGAGTTCGTCGACGACTTCGAACAGTGGCTGCGGCCGCGCCTGGCCCGGCTGGTGACCCAGCGCGTGGTAGGGGCGGCGCTCCCGGCGGAGGGCGAGGCGAAGGCGTAGCGAGCCAATAGCGGCTTGCGATCCGTTGCGGACTTGTTTCCCAAAATCCCTCTCTCTGAGAGAGAGGGCGGGGCCCATGCGCAGCATGGGAGGGTGAGTGGTTACACCCTCTCAGAACGATACACGCCCTCCTCCCGACCTCCCCGGCGAAGGCCGGGGCCCAGGTCGAACCCACGAGCTTCACAGGGACAGCGCGATGCGAGGGCGCGTCAGCCGCAAACTTTCCGGATGAATCTGGGCCCCGGCTTTCGCCGGGGATGTCGGCGTTTAGGGAGCGAACCCATTGTCTCGGGATTTTCCGACCAGCGGTGAAACCACTCACCCTCCCCCCGCTTCGCGGCGGGCCCCGCCCTCTCTCTSAGAGAGAGGGATTCCGGATGGCCGCTAACCACCCTTCTCTGACTCTGAGAAAGGCGGGTGGGGGATACCGACGGGACCGGGCGCCGATCGCCTCTAACGCCGCGGGGCGACGTCGATCGCCGAGACGATCGCCTTGCCGATCTTGCCCTTGAAGGCGAGGGTCAGGCCCGCTGTGGTCGCCTCGACGGGGAGGGCGCGCACGACGTTGGCCCGCTCGCCCTTGGCCGCGCTGGCGATGTCGAAATCGGCCAGTACCACCTTGTCGTTGACCAGCACGTCGAACACACGCTCGCCCTTTGCATAGGTCGGCTCGACGAAGGTCAGGGTGAGCGTGTAGCGGCCGGGCGCGGCCGGGATTTGATAGCGGAAGTCGCCCTCGCGGAAGGTGCGGGCCACCGGCCACGGCGCCGCGCCGGGCTCTCCGCCGCCTTGGCCGGTCATGGCCTTGGCCGTCCCGCCGGCGAAGAATGCGTCCGAACCCATGCGGACGCCGAGGCCGGCCGGGACCAGCAGGGCGCCGCTGTCGATGGTGAAGCGGTCCTTGCCCTCGGGCGCCAGGCGCCAGGTCAGGCGGTCTTCAGTGGGGCCTTCCTTGAACCGGCCTTGGGCGACCAGGGTGTTGTCGCCCGGGGCGAGGCGAACGCTCTTCCAGACGCAGATCTTTTGTGGACAGTCGGCGAGCGCGCCCAGGGACTTGCCGTTGACCACCAGATCGGTGGACGGGGCGTTGCTGTAGACGCGCACGTCGGTCACCGGATAGGCCCGGTCGACATAGCGGCGGCCGGTGATATGCACCGACGGCTCGGCGCTCCAGTTGGCCTTGTAGAAGTAGAAGGCGTCCTTCTTGACCTGGCGGTCGTAGGTGACCAGGCCCTTGGTGTTGATGCTCTCGCCGTCGCCTTCGTGGCGGTCGCCGGTGGCGAAGTCGAAGCTGTTCCACAGCCAGGTCGCCCAGAGATAGGGCTTGGAGTCGAGGATCGCCCAGTTCTTCTCGTGGACGAAGGCCTGGTATTCCTCGGGCTGGGCGCGGCCGAACGAGTCGAACGGGCCGCCCAGCGGATCGTCGGTGTGCTGGCTGATCGCCCCGCCCGCACCGTACTCGCTGACCGATAGCGGCTTGTCCGGACGCTTCTTGCGCAGGGCGTCCAGCGCCGGGCCCAGCAGGTCCGAGGGCGTGTAGTACCAGCCGAAATAGCGGTTGGCGCCGCTGGTGTCGGTGATGGCGGCCACCTCGGGCGCGTTCGGCTGCAGGCCCTCGCAGCAGGTGGCCTGGGTGGTGGCCCGGTCGGGGTCCTCGGCCTTGGCCAGGGCTTGCAGGTCCTTGAGCAAGGGAACGGGATCGCGCTGAACGATCTTGGCCGCCCCCATGAACGACGGCGGCGTGCCGCGCAGGTCGACCTCGTTGGCGATGCCCCAGACGCCGACGGAGGCGTGGTTGTAGTTCTGGCGGATCAGTTCCTGCAGCTGCTGCTTGGCGTCGGCGACCAGGCCGGGCGTCGGCTCGACCTGGTTGGCGGCCAGGGTCATGACGCTGACGAACGGGATCTCGTCCCACAGGATCAGGCCGTACTGGTCGGCCAGCTCGTGGATGGCGGCGCCGTGCTGGTAGTGAGTCAGCCGGATCGTGTTGGCCCCCATCTCGCGGATGATGGCCATGTCCTGGGCGGTGTCGGCCGCGCTGACCGCCCAGCCCTTGCCTTCGCGATCCTGGTGGTAGCCCACGCCGTGCAGGCGCAGCGGCTGGCCGTTCAGGATCAGGCCCTGCTCCGGATCGATGCGGATCTGACGGACGCCGAAGCCCTGGTCCAGGCTGTCGACGACCTGGCCGCGGGCGTCCTTGATCACCGATTTCAGCCGGTAGAGGTAGGGGTCCTTGACGCCCTGCCACAGGTGCGCGGCGGCCAGGGCCAGGTCCTGCCCGACCTCGGTCGACTGGCCGGCGGCCAGGGCGACGGGGGTGACGACCTGGGCGGCCACGGCGCCGGACGCGTCGACCAGCTGAGTGGTCAGCACCAGCTTGGCGCCGCGCTTGGCGTCGTTGCGGAGCTTGGAGCGCACGGCCACCGTGGCCTTGCCGTCGCCGATCGCGGTGGTTCGGGCGTAGACGCCGGGGCCGCCGAAATCGAGCATGTCGAAATGGGCCTTGTCGGTGGCGACCAGGCTGACCCCGCGATAGAGCCCGCCGTGGACGAAGAAGTCGCCGCCCAGCGGCAGGATGTCGGCGGTCGGGCCGCCGGCGACCGGCCGGCTGCCGTCGACCTTGACCACCAGCAGGTTCGGCTGGCCCGGCCTGATCGCCCGGCTGGCGTCCAGGCGGAAGCGCGAGAAGCCGCCGGCGTGGTCGCCCAGGTGGACGCCGTTGAGCCAGACCGAGGCCTTGCGGCTGGCGGCGTCGAACTGCAGCCAGGCGGCCTTGTCCTTGATCGCGGCCGGGGCGGTGAAGGCCAGGCGATACCAGCCGACGCCCTGCTTGGCGTTGATCGTGGCCGGGGTGTGGAGATGGGGACCGTCCGATAGGTAGTAGCCGGCCCGGTTCCAGGTGTGGGGCACGCTGACGGCGGCCCAGGCCTTGTCGTCGAAGCCTGGCGCCTCGGCCCCGGCCAAGGCGTCGTCCTGGGTGAACCGCCAGCCGTCGGTCAGCGGCGCGGTCAGCCGTTCGGCCGCGGACGCGAGGCCGCTGGCGCCAGCCAGGGCCAGGGCGAAGGCGCTCGCGGCCAGCTTGATCGTCATGACGTGTCCACCCCGGTTCTTATGGCTTTTCCCGGCCAAGTATCAGCGGGGCTGTCGTTGAGTCAATAATCGAACGATGCTGGTCTATTTATCGGGATTTTCCGGCGGGCGGCTCGTGTTCGTGCGGCTGTGTCGGTGTTCTGGTCGCGATAATGGGCGTCTGAGATCGGCTATTTGGTCATCGCGTCGGGATTGTGAACGGCGCGTCTGTCCAGCCGGGAGTCAACGAGAGTGCAGCCTCAAAGTCGGTCATCCATCGCTAGAGCACGAATAAGCAAAGGGAAATTCGGGATATGTCTTCATCTGCATACGAGGTGGCGTGAACGACCGTACGTCGCGCCGATCGCGAAGATGGGCGCACTCCAGCTTAAAATTGACCGCAAGTGTTCGATTTTGGATTGCCTTCGCCCCTGAACGCGGCATCATGCGGCCAACGACCCTTGAGAAGAGGCCGACCATGCGCCCCATCCGAACCGCTCTGGCCGCCATGTTGCTGATGAGCGTGGCGGGCGTGGCCGTCGCGGCGCCGCCGCTGAGCACGGCGACGACCACGATCGGCGAGATCCTCGACACCCCGGCCGCCAAGGCCGTGGTCGACAAGCATCTGCCGTCGGTCTTCGCCAACCCCCAGATCCGGATGGCGCGCCCGCTGACCCTCAAAGGTCTGCAGCGCTTCGCCAAGGACACCGTCAGCGACAGCGCCCTGGCGGCCATCGACAAGGATTTCGCCGCCCTGCCGGCGAACAAGTAGTTCGGGCCGCGGCCTCGCGCCGTCGCTCGCGCGCGGAGACGATTTCCTCCTCCCCTGAGTTCGGAGCGCTGACGGGGTCCGGACGGGGCGCTCGCCGATCGAGCGCCCCGCGCCTTTTCCTGTTTCGAGCGGCGCGGCTCAGCGCGGCGGGGCGGCGGTTGCGCCGGGGCGCCAGCCTAGCTCTCGCGCGATCGCTCGCGCCGTCTCGGTGACGGGCCCCACCAGCTCGGCCATCCGCGCGTCGTCCAGGTACTGGGGCAGGCTGGAAATGCTGATCGCCGCGACGATCCGGCCGCTGGCCTCGCGGATCGGCGCGGCCACGCAGCGGACRCGGTCCGCGTTCTCCTCGACGTCGAATGCCGCGCCCTGGTCGCGGAACTGCCGCATCCGCGCGACCCAGGCCAGCACCGCATTCTGGCCGCGCGGCGCGTCGGGATCCTCCGCCAAGACCGTGCGCCAGACCGCTTCGGAGTCGTCCAGCAGCAGGGCGCGGCCGAGCGCGGTCGACGCCATCGGCCGCATCTCGCCCACCACCGAGCGGACCGCCATCCGCCGCGCGCCGTGCGTCTGGTCCACGTACCGCACTCGCCCGTCGTCGCGGACGGCCAGGTTCACCGCGTCGAGATGCTGACGCGCCAAGGCTTCCAGATGGGGGCGGGCCAAGACCGTCAGCGGCCGCTGCAGGCGCGCGGTCTCGGCCAGGGCCAGCAGCTTGGGGCCAAGCTCGTAGCCGCGCGCGGTGAGGCGGGCCAGGTCCCGCTCGGCCAGGGCCGAGGCCAGGCGATGGGCCGTGCTGCGGGTCAGCGTCATCCGCTGGCTGATCTCGCGCAGCCCGATCGGGCCGCGTCGGGCGATCAGCTCCAGAACGTCGATGCCGCGCCGCAGGGTCTGGCTGGGCCGTAAGGCGTCTTCCGTCTCGGAAAAATCGACGCCGGCGTCCAGTCCGGAGTCGGCGAGTGAGCGACCGTCCGCCCCTGCTGCGCGGCGCGCGGGGCGAGAGCGATCAACGCCATGATTTTCAAAGGGCAATGCGGTCCCCTCCAGCGCCAGGTCTCGGCGTCGTCCAAGCTGCGCGCGCCGGCGGATCGTCACCGCCAACGGCGCCGCATTGACGCCCAAGATCCTTTTATCGTACGCAAGCGTTCAAATAACAATCCGTCGTCGCGCGGGCTCGAGCGGCCGCCCCAACCAGACGCCGTGACGCGGCGCGGAGGAACCAGATGGCCGGTCGGACGAAGCCCGTGAGTCGCCGCGCGGCGAGCCGGGCGTGAAGCCCAGCCTGAGCGTGGCCCGCCGGCTGGTCGAGCAGCTGGGCGAGGCCATCGTCGTCGGCGTGTTCGCGGACACACCGTTTCCGACCGAGCGCGAGCTCTCGCACCGCTACCGCGTCGGACGCGCCACGATGCGCGAGGCGGTCAAGATGCTGGTGGCCAAGGGGTTGCTGCACGGCCATCCGGGGCAGGGGACGTTCGTCGCGGCCGAGACCGCGTGGAGCCTCTACGATCCCGACGTCCTGCGCTGGCTGCTGGCGCGACGCTTCTCGCTGGCTGCCCTGGCCCAGCTCACCGAGCTGCGGCTCGGGGCCGAACCGGTCGCCGCCGCCCTGGCCGCGCGGCGCATGACCGAGGCCACACGGCGTGAGGTCGAGGCCGTGCTGGAAGGCGTCCTGGCCGCGGCGCGCGGCGAGGGCGACATGCTGTCGGCCAAGGTCGCCTTCCACCGGCTCATGCTGGAGGCGACGGGCAACCGCCTCTATCGCGGCCTCGCGGAGCTGGTGACCACGGCCCTGACGCTCTCGGCCGCCTTCGCCAACCGCAACCGCCGGCCGTCCGACGCGGCGGGCTACCAGGCCCTGGGCGCGGCGCTGGTCGCCGGTGAGCCGGAACGGGCGCGCGCGGCGATGCAGGCGATCCTCGCCGAGGGCCTGCGCCAGGTCGCGGCGCATCAGGACGGGGAGCGCCCCGCCGTGCTTGAGCGCTCTCGCTCTGGTCCCGCGCCCACGCCTGAGCTGGCCGCCGCGCGGGCTTCGGCGCTAGGTCCGATCGAGGTGCATTGAGTAGCTGCCTTCCTGGGCCTTGTGCCCAGGACCCAGGGTTCAGCCTCAACAGACTTGAGGCCGAGTTCACGGTCTTCCAGCCGCGCAGACCCAAAGACTCCACCCCCGCCTCGAACATGGGTCCTGGGCACAAGGCCCAGGAAGGCAGTGGATTTGGACCTACCCTAAATGCCGATTGGCGCTGGCCCTGCCGGGATAGCGAACGGCGCCCCGCGATTTCGCGCGTGGCGATGAACCGGTCGCGGGTCTGGGGAAACTGACCTCCCAATGGCGCGCCCGGCGCGTGGGATCGGTTGAAACGCGATGCGCAGAGCGATTTCCGAAGGTGGCAGGACGGCCCCGGCCGGCGTCGGGTCCGGGGACCGTGCGGGGAACCCCGGCGCGTGATCCTGTTCGGCCACTCGTTCTTTCTCGCCCAGGACGCCAAGCAGCGCGAGAAGATGAAACCCTATCCGCCGCTGTCGACCCTGCTGGCCGCCGCCCTGGCCCGGCGCGAGGGCCACRCGGTCTCCCTGTTTGACGCGACCTTCGCTGAAGGACCCGGCGACTTCGCCGCCGTGCTGGAGCGGCTGGCGCCGTCGGCCGTGGTCCTGATGGAGGACAATTTCAACTTCCTGACCAAGATGTGCACCGCGGTGCGTCGTGACAGCGCCTTGGAGATGGTGCGCGCCGCGCGGGCCCACGGCTGCCGGGTGGCGGTCAACGGCCCCGACGCGGCCGATCATCCCGGCCTCTATCTGGACGCCGGCGCCGACGCGGTCGTGCTGGGCGAGGGCGAGGACGCCGTGGCCGAGACCCTTCAACGCTGGGCGCGCGGAGAGGGGCTGGAGACCGTTCCCGGCCTGGTCCTGGCGGGCGCGGACGGCCGGCCGCGACCGACGTCGCCCCGGCGCGTGACCCACGACCTGGACGCCCTGCCGCCGCCGGCCTGGGACCTGGTCGACGTCGCCGCCTACCGCGCGGCCTGGACCGAGGCGCACGGCCATTTCTCGTGGAACATCGCCACCTCGCGCGGCTGTCCCTATGCCTGCAACTGGTGCGCCAAGCCGACCTTCGGACGGCGCTACACCGTGCGCTCGCCCGGCGACGTGGTGGCCGAGATGGTCCGGCTGAAGGCCGAGATCGCGCCCGACCACCTGTGGTTCACCGACGACATCCTCGGCCTCGACGTCGACTGGATCTGCGACTTCGCCGACGGGGTGATCGCGGCCGGCGCGGCGATCCCGTTCTCGATGCAGTCGCGGGTCAATCTGATGACCGAGCGCGCCGTGGCCGCCCTGGCCGCCGCCGGCGCGCGCGAGGTGTGGCTGGGCGTCGAGACCGGCTCGCAGAGGATCCTCGACGCCATGGACAAGGCCGCCACGGTCGAGGCCGCCCGCGCCGCCACCCGGGTGTTGAAGGCGCACGGCGTCAAGGCGTGCTGGTTCATCCAGCTGGGCTATCCGGGCGAGCTCTGGGAAGACCTGCTGGCGACGCGCGACCTGATCCGGGGCGAGGCGCCGGACGAGGTCGGCGTGTCGGTGGCCTATCCGCTGCCGGGCACGGTGTTCCACGATCGCGTCGCCGCCCAGCTGGGCGGCCAGCGCAACTGGAAGGACACCGGCGACCTGGCCATGCTGTTCCAGGGGACCTACGACTCCGCCTTCTATCGCAAGGTGCGTGACGTGCTGCACCGCGAGGTGGACACCGGGCGCGGCGACGACGCGGCCTGGGCGGCGTTGGAGGCCCAGGCCGTCCTGCACCGCTCGCCGGCCCCCTCGATCCTGGCGGCGTCAGCGTGAGCGTGGCCGCGGAGACGCCGGCGGCGGCGCGGGCGTTCGACGCCATGGCCGACGGCTTCGATGCGCGCTTCGGGGCCTGGCTCAGCGTCGCGGCCCAGCGCCGGGTGGTGCGCGCGGCCCTGGCCGAGGCCTTCCCCGAAGGCGCGCGGCTACTGGAAGTCGGCGGCGGCACCGGCGAGGACGCGGCCTGGCTGTTGGACCGCGGCCGCCGGGTGCTGCTGACCGACGCCTCGCCGTCGATGGTGCGCGTGGCCAGGGCCAAGTTCGCCGGACGGCCGTACGCGCAGGCCGAGGTGGCGTCGGCCGAGGGCCTGGAGGCGCTGGCCCAGCGCCGCGCCGACGCGTCGCCGTTCGACGGCGCCTATTCCAACTTCGCGGCCCTCAACTGCGTGACCGACCTCTCGCCGTTCGCGCGGGGCCTGGCCCGGCTTTTGCGACCTGGCGCGCCGGCCTTGCTGGTGGTGTTCGGGACCTGCTGTCCGGGCGAATGGCTGGTCGAGGGTCTGCGGGGGCGGCCCGCGGCGATGGTCCGCCGCTTCGCGCGGGGCGACGTCGCGGCGCGGCTGAACGGCCAGGCCTTCACGGTCCGCTATCATCGGCCGGCCGACCTGGCGCGGGCCCTGTCGCCGTGGTTCCGGCCGGCGGGCCGCCAGGGCGTCGGCGTGTTCGTGCCGCCCAGCGCCGCCGAGCCGTGGATCTCGCGCCATCCGCGCCTGCTGGCCGGGCTGGAGGCCTTGGACCGCGCCGTCTCGCGACCGCTGGCGGACCTGGGCGACCACGTCCTTCACCGCTTCGTGCGGACCGACGCGGAGGTGCTGGGATGAGCGCCGACCTCGCCGGCTTCGCGGTCGCCTATGCCCGCCATCGCGCCGCCGAGGGGCGGGGACACAGCGGCGAGGCGCTGATGGCCTTGCCCTATCTGCGCGGCGGGCCCCTGGCCCGGCAGTGGGCGGTTCGGGCTCGCAGTTTCGAGGTTCTGGTCGGCGACGTCGTCACGCCGCTGGCGGCGCGGCTGGGCCGGCCGCTGTCGGTGCTGGACCTGGGGGCCGGCAATGGCTGGCTGAGCTGGCGTCTGGCCCTGGCCGGCCACTCGGCCATCGCCCTCGACATCCGCGAGGACGACGTCGACGGCCTGGGCGCGGCCCGGACGCTCGCCGCCCAGACGCTTGAGGCCGGGGCCGAGGGCCGGATGCACCTTCGCCCCGGTTCGTTCGCCGCCATTCCGGCCCCGGACGCCAGCGTCGACCTGGCGGTGTTCAATGCGTCGCTGCACTACGCCCTGGACCTGCCGGCGGTGCTGGCCGAGGCCGCGCGGGTGGTCCGGCCGGGCGGGCGGCTGGCCATCGTCGACAGCCCGTTCTATCGCCGCGAGGCCGACGGCCTGGCCATGGTCGCCGAGAAGAAGGCCGGGGCGGCCCGGCGCTTCGGCGAAGGCGCGGACGTGCTGCTGGCCCCGCCGTTCATCGAGTTCCTGACCCGCGAGCGGCTGGCCGAGGCCTCCGCCGCCTTGGGCCTGGCCTGGCGACGCCGGCGAGTGCTGTATCCGCTCTGGTACGAGGCCCGGCCGCTGCTGGCGCGCCTGCGTGGGCAAAGAGCCCCGTCGCGCTTCGACGTCTGGGTGAGCGCGCGGCCGTGATCCTGCTGGTCAATCCCAGGGCCACCAAGCCCGCCAACCGCCGCTTTCCGCTGTCGGTGATGGCCATCGGCGCGGCCTTGCCCCAGCACGTCGCGTGGGAGATCGTCGACGGCAACCTGCCGGGCATCGACATCCTGGCCGAGATCGCCGGCCGCATCGATCGCCGCGCCGGCGGGCCCGACCCGGTGACGGCGGTCGCCCTGACCGTGATGCCGGGACCGCAGCTGGTCAGCGCCGTGCCGCTGTCCAAGGCCCTGAAGCGCCGCTATCCGGACATCCCGATCGTCTGGGGCGGCAACTTCGGCAGCCTCTATCCCGACCCGGTGCTGAACGCGCCCTATGTCGACTGGCTGGTGCGCGGCCAGGGCGAGCAGGCCTTCGTCGAGCTGCTGGAGGTTCTGGCCGGCCGGCGCGACCCCAAGGCGGTGGCCGGGCTGTGCTTCCGCCAGGCCGACGGTTCGCACTGGAAGGCGCCGGAACGGGCCTGGCTGGGCCCCAACGAGCTGCCGGCCCCGCCGTACCACCGGATCGACGTCGAGCAGTATCTGCACCCCACCTTCCTGGGGCGGCGGTCGGGCGTCTACCAGGCCTCGATCGGCTGCCCGTACGGCTGCAATTTCTGCGGCGTGATCTCGGTGTTCGGCCGTCGCGAGAAGGTCGAGACCCCGGCCCGCGCCGCCCAGCATCTGGCCTATCTGGTCCGCGAGCACGGCATGGATTCGGTGCACTTCTACGACAACAACTTCTTCCTCAACGACCAGCACGCCCGCGCCATCGCCGAGGCGTTCAAGCCGCTGGGGATCCGCTGGTGGTGCGAGGCGCGGGTCGACGCGCTGGAGCGGTTCTCCGACGACACCTGGCGGGCGCTGAAGGCGGCGGGCCTGACCATGGTGTTCTGCGGCGCGGAGTCCGGCTCGGACGAGGTGCTGACCAAGATGAACAAGGGCACCACCACCGACCAGATCCTGCTGGCGGCGGCCAAGACGCGCGAGCACGGGATCATCCCGGAGTTCTCGTTCGTGTTCGGCGATCCCGACGCGCCCGAGAGCGAGATCGAGAACACCCTGGCCTTCATCCGCAAGCTGAAGGCGGTCAATCCGGACATGGAGCTGATCAGCTACTTCTACACGCCCACGCCGCAGCGCAAGGGGACCTACGGCGACGTCGACGCCCTGGCCGGCACGCCCGAGACGCTGGAGGAGTGGATCGAGCCGCGATGGGTGGCCTGGATGACCCACGAGGATCCCGACCTGCCCTGGATGGCGCGGCGGCTGAAGGCGCGGGTCGACGATTTCGAACTGGTGCTCAAAAGCCGCTTCCCGTCGGTGCACGACAAGCGCACGCGGCCGTGGGGCAAGCTGCTCGGCAGGCTGGCCGCCCGCCGGCGTTGGGCGCGGGCCGACTATGACAATCCCCGGCTGCTGCGGCTGATCCGCCGGTGGGCGCGCATCGTTCCCGACGACACCCAGGCCTATGGTCACCTGCGGCCGGAGAGCCTGGAGACCGACGCGCCGTGGCCGCCGGCTTCAGCGGCTGACCCGGCCCCGCACCAGGCGCCAAGCCCGCTTCTCGTAGATTGACCACAGCGCCCGCCACGAGCCGGCGCGCGGCGCGATGTCGGCGGCCAGCTGCCGGGCCCGCCGCCGCCAGCCGTCGGTCCACATGAAGTGCTCGCCCACCGAGCTGCGCTCGATCCGCTGGGCCGTGGCCGGGGTCAGGCCGCGCACGACCCGCAGGACGCCGTGCGGCGCGGCCCGGGCGCAGYGCGCCAGCACCGCGGTCGGGACGACGCCAGGGGTCAGGGCCTCGCACAGCGTCAAGGCCGGATAGGCGAAGCCCAGCAGTCCGATCCGCTCGCCCAGCACCAGGAACGCGTCCCAGGACAACCGGCCGGCGGCGACGTCCTGGCGGATCACCAGGTTCAGCTCCACCAGCCGCAGCAAGGTCAGGTTCTGCAGGCCCGCGCCCGCGTGGATCGCCAGGTGGAACAGCAGCAGCGGCTGCTCCAGGGCGGTGGCCTCTGATCCGGGCGCCCAGGCGCGGCGGCTGTCCATCGGCGCGCCGGCGTCCAGCGCCGCCAGGGGCGCGCCGGCGCTGACCATCAGGTCCAGGGCGCTATGCAGGTCGATCGACCAGGGGTCGTCGGCGTGGACCAGGGTCAGCGAGCGCGGGGCGGGCGGGCAGCCGGGCGGCCGCCAGCTGCTCTCGCGCGCGCCCCGGCTGGCCTCGGCGAAGCCCTCGGCCCGCAGGACCGCCTCGGCGGCGGGGGCCTGCTCGGCCCGGACCAGCAGGTCGATGTCGGAGGCCGGGCGGACCCCGGGGGCGGGGAAATAGGCGCGGGCGGTATCGGCCCCCTTCAGCACCGTGACGGCGATCCCCTGTCGCGACAGGCGCCCGGTCAGGTCGACCGCCGCTGCGTCCAGGCGGGCCGCGCGGATCCGGTTGTGGCGCAGATGCAGGTCCAGCACCCGCGCCACGGCGGGCGAGGGAGCGATGGCGCCGGTCTCGGCCCACCAGCCCAGCAGCGGCCCCAGGCCCGAGGTGTAGCCGGCCAGGCCGATGGCGGCCGGGTCGCCGTCGAGGGGCGGCGGAACGGTCGCGCCGGACAGCACGGCCGAGGCGACGCGGGCGACCTGCTCCAGCGCCGCGCGCCAGTCCTCGACCYGGATGTCCGGCCACAGCCAGGCGGGGTTGCCCTGCCGCTTGGCCCATTTGAATCGTCGCGAGACTTCTGCTTCGGAAATAGTTTCCGTGGCGAAATCGAGGTGTTCGTCAATATTGTTCAATGTCGAAGTCATATTCGACTATAATCTATTGGATATTTTATGTATTGATATGGTATTTATTCTATGCATATTCTTATCTATGCAATTTCCTCTTGCCATCTTTCGGAAGCGCTTCGACATCTTCGGCTTGCCGGTCGACTTGGTGTCGGGCGCGCCGGCGCTGCTGGACGCCGTCGGCCGGGCGTATGGCGACTGGCCTTCCGCCGGGACGGGCGAGGCGGCCCGGATCGAGATCCGGCTGGACTTGGGGGACGTCGATGAGGCGGAAGAGGACATCCGCGTCGACGGCCCGCGCCTGACGCTGCGCGGCGACGGCGGCGTGGGCCAGGCCGACGCGGTGACGGGCAAGGCGTGGGCGACCGTCGCGCCGCGGCTGGTCGGGGATCCGGCCGGGCTGGCGGCGCGGGTGACCGACACCCTGCTGCTGTTCCTGCTGACCCGCGCCGACCGCACGCCGCTGCACGCGGCCGGCGTGATGCTGGGGCGCACGGCGGTGGCGCTGGCCGGGCCCAGCGGCTCGGGCAAGAGCACCCTGACCCTGGCCGCGATGGAGCGGGGGCTTCCCATTCTGTCCGACGACACCCTGTACATCCAGCTGCGGCCGAGCCTGACGGTCTGGGGCTTTCGCAGGCCCCTGCATGTGTTTCCCCAAGACGCGCCGAGGTTCACTGAAGGGCTGCGATCGCGGGGCGGCAAGCTGAAGGCGATCGTGCCGGCGCCGCGCGGCGCCTTTGCCGAATCCGGCGCGGAGCGGGTCGCGGTGGTGCTGCTGGAGCGCGGCGAAAGCCTGGCCCTGGCGCGGCTGGACCCCGAGGCGACCCTGGCCGGCCTGGCGCGGCTGGAGCCCGGTTTCGACCTGCTGGCCCGCCAATCCGCCGAGGCCGCGCGGGCCCTGGCGGCTGGCGGCGGCTGGCGCCTGACCCTGTCGCGCGACCCCGGCGCGGCCATCGATTTCCTGCGCGAGCGCCTGCCGCTCGAGTTCGGGGCCTGAGCGTGCGCGTCGTCCATGTCAGCCTCGTGCGTCCGCCGGGACGGCCGGATCCGGAGGCGCTGCTGGCGGCCTGGCCGACGCTGGGTGACGTGGCCGAGGCGGTCGCCGAGGCCGGGGTCGAGACCACCGTCGTACAGTCGTTCCATCGTCAGGCCGAGCTGCGCCGCAACGGCGTGCTCTATCGGTTCGTGGCCGAGGCGGCGCTGCCGGGCCGGCCGACGGGCCTGGATCCGGGGTGCGTGGCCAGGGCGGTGCGGGCCGCCGACCCCGACGTGATCCACGTCAACGGCCTGGACTTCGCCTGGCACACCCGCGTGCTGTGCGGCCTGGGCCGGCCCGTCCTGGCGCAGGACCACGCCAGCGCCGCCTTGCCGCTGCTGGCCCGCTGGGGGCTGGCCAAGGTCGCGGGCCTGGCCTTCACCGACGTCGCCCAGGCCGGGCCGATCCTGGCTCGGGCGCGGCTACGGCGCGACCTGCCGGTCTTCGCCGTGCCGGAGTCGTCCACCCGCTTCACCCCGGGCGACCAAATCGAGGCGCGGGCGCTCAGCGGCGTCCATGGCGACCCCGCCGTGCTGTGGGTCGGACGGCTGCAGGCCAAGAAGGATCCGCTGACCATGCTGGACGCGGTCGAGCGGGCGGCGGCCAGGCTGCCGGATCTGCGCCTGTGGTGCTGCTTCCACGAGGCGCCGATGCTGGAGGCGGTGCGGGCGCGGATCGCGGGCTCGGCGGTGCTGTCCGAGCGCGTGCGCCTGCTGGGCCGACGGCCGCGCGACGAGATCGAGACCCTGTGCCGCGCCGCCGACCTGTTCGTATCGACCAGCCGGTTCGAGGGTTCGGGCTACGCTCTGATCGAGGCCATCGCCTGCGGCGCGGCGCCGGTCGTCAGCGACATCCCGTCGTTCCGGGCCCTGACCGGCGCCGGCGCGATCGGGGCCCTTGTCCCGGTCGGCGACGCGGAGGCCTTCGCGCGGGCCCTTGTGGAGACGGCGAGCCGGCTGGATCGGGCGGCGGTGGTCGAGCACTTCCGTCGACGTCTGTCGTTCCGGGTGGTCGGCCGGCGACTGGCGGAGGTCTATGCGCTCCTGGCGGAGGGGCGGTCGTGAAGCTGGCCCTGGTCGTGCCCGGCGGCGTCGACCGGTCGGGCGAGCACAGGGTCATTCCCTGCCTGCTGTGGCTGATCGAGCGCCTGGTCGCGGCGGGGGACGAGGTGCATGTGTTCGCCCTGGGCCAGGAGCCCGCGCCCGGCGACTGGACGCTGCTGGGCGCGCATGTGCGCAACGCCGGGGCTCGGCCGCGCCGTCTCAGGACCCTGGTCGACCTGCTGGCCGAGCATCGGCGCGGGCGGTTCGACGTCGTCCACGCCTTCTGGGCGGCGGGCCCCGGCGCGGTCGCCGCCCTCTTCGGCCGCCTGACGGCGACGCCGATGGTCCTGACCCTGCCGGGCGGCGACCTCTCGGCCTTGGAGGACATCGGCTACGGGGCTCGGCTGACGCTGGGCGGCCGGCTCTGGACCCGCCTGGCCCTGGCCGGCGCGCGGCGGGTGATCGTGCAGAGCGAGGCGATGGCCGCCCTGGCCAGGCCCTTCGGCGTCGCGGCGACGCGGATCCCGTTCGGCGTGGCCCTGGATCGCTGGCCGGCCGCGGCGCCTCGACCCCGCGCGCCAGGCGCGCCGCTGCGGCTGGCGCACGTGGCCAGCCTGAACCGGGTCAAGGACCAGGAGACCCTGCTGCGGGCGATGCGGATCCTGCGCGAGCGGGGCCTGGACTTCCATCTCGACATCGTCGGCCTCGACACCCTGGACGGCGCCGTCCAGCGGCGCTGCGCGGCGCTGGGCCTGGACCAGCGGGTGACCTTCCACGGCTTCCTGCCGCACGCGGCCACCCGGCCGCTGGTCGAGGCGGCGGACCTGATGCTGGTCAGCTCGCGCCACGAGGCCGGGCCGCTGGTGGTGCTGGAGGCCGCGATCGCGGGCGCGCCGACGGTGGGAACTCGGGTCGGCCACATCGCCGACTGGGCCCCGGACGCGGCCGTCGCCACGCCGATCGGCGACCCGCTGGCCCTGGCCGAGGCGATCCTGCGCCTGGCCGACGACGAGGCCGAGCGCCTGCGCCTGGCTCGCGCCGCCCAGGCCCTGGCCCTGGCCGAGGACGCCGACACGACGACCGCGCGGACGCGGCGCCTGTATCACGAGGTCGTCCTAAAGTTCGGGGCGCGATGAACGGTCGTTGACGGTCCCGGTACCCACGCCACGAGGCCGGCGGATCGGCGGGTGGGAAGACGCAAGCGCACTCGAATGAAGGACATCGCCGACACCACGCTGATGATCACGGGAGGGACCGGCTCGTTCGGCTCGACCGTGCTCCGCCACTTCCTGCGCATGCCGGTCGGAGAGATCCGCATCGTCAGCCGGGACGAGAAGAAGCAGGAAGACCAGCGCCAGCGCTTCGACGACCCGCGCATCAAGTACCACATCGCCGACGTGCGCGACTTCCGGGCCATGGAGAGCGTCACGCGCGGGGTCGACTACATCTACCACGCCGCCGCGCTGAAGCAGGTGCCCTCCTGCGAGTTCCACCCGATGGAGGCGGTCAACACCAACATCGCCGGCACCAACAACGTGCTGGACGCGGCGATCCGCAACGGCGTGCGGCGCGTGGTTTGCATGTCCAGCGACAAGGCGGTCTATCCGGTCAACGCCATGGGCATGTCCAAGGCCCTGATGGAAAAGGTGATGATCGCCAAGGCGCGCGTCGCCCGCGGCGCCCAGACGGTGATCTCGGGCACGCGCTACGGCAACGTGTTGGCGTCGCGCGGGTCGGTGGTGCCGCTGTTCATGAACCAGGTGCGGCGCGGCCAGCCGATCACGATCACCGACCCGGGGATGACCCGCTTCGTCATGACCCTGGACGAGGCCGTGGACCTCTGCTTCCACGCCTTCGAGCACGGCGCCAACGGCGACCTGTTCGTCCAGAAGGCGCCGGCCGTGACCATCGAGCTGCTGGCGCGCGCCGTGCTGGTGGTGCTGGGCAAGCCCGACCATCCGATCCGCATCATCGGCACCCGCCACGGCGAGAAACAGTTCGAGACCCTGCTGAGCCGCGAGGAGATGGCCTTCGCCGAGGACCGGGGCGGCTACTACCGCGTCAGCCCCGACAACCGCGACCTCAACTACAGCGCCTATGTCAGCGAGGGCGAGAAGAAGGTCTCCTCGTTCGACGACTACAATTCGCACAACACGCGGCGGCTGGACGTCGACCAGCTGGCGGCCCTGTTGCTCAGCCTGCCCTACGTGCGCGCCTTCGTCGACGGGAGCGAAGCCCATGACCATCTCTGATCGCCGGGTCGTCGCCGTCACCGGCGCCGGCGGCTTCATCGGGCGCAATCTGGTGGTGCGCCTGGGCGAGGCCGGGCTGGTCGTCCACCCGATCTCGCGGACCACCCCGACCGAAGAGGCCGAGGCGCTGCTGGCCGGGGCCGATGTGGTGGTTCATCTGGCCGGGGCGGTGCGGCCGCGCGATCCGGCCGAGTTCGACCAGACCAACGCCTACGCCGCCTGGGTGACCGGGGCGATCGCGCGGGGCGGGCGCCGGCCGCTGGTGATCTGCGCCTCGTCGGTGCGCGCCGACGACGACACGCCCTACGGGGCCAGCAAGCGCGCCGCCGAGCAGCTGGTGATGGACCTCGCCGCCGCCGGCCTGGCGCGGCCGGCGATCTACCGGCTGCCCAACGTCTTCGGCAAATGGGCGCGGCCGAACTACAATTCCTGCATCGCCACCTTCTGCCACAACCTGGCGCGCGGCCTGCCGATCCGCATCGACGATTTCGACGCGCCGCTGTCGCTGCTGTATGTGGACGACCTGGTCGACCAGTGGTGCGACCTGATCCTGAACCCGCCCGACGCGCACGGTTTCCTGGAGCCGGCGCAGGTTCGCCAGATCACCGTGGGCGAGACCGCCGAGATCATCGCCGCCTTCGCCGAGGGGCGGCGGGCGGGCCAGATCCAGTCGGTGGGCTCGGGCCTGACGCGGGCGCTGTATGCGACCTTCGTCGCCGCCCTGCCGACCGAGGCGTTCAGCTATCCGCTGGTGGCGCACACCGACCCGCGCGGCAGTTTCACCGAGGTGCTGAAGACGCCGGCCAGCGGCCAGGTCTCGTACTTCACGGCCCATCCCGGCGTGACCCGGGGCGGCCACTATCATCACAGCAAGGTCGAGAAGTTCCTGATCGTGCACGGCCAGGCGCTGTTCCGCTTTCGCCACATCCTGACCGGCGACCTGCACGAGGTCCGCACCAGCGCCGAGACGCCGGTGGTGGTCGAGACCATTCCGGGCTGGGCGCACGACGTCACCAATGTCGGCCGCGACATGATGGTCTCGCTGATCTGGGCCAGCGAGGTGTTCGATCGCGCCCGTCCGGACACGGTGGCGGCGGCCGTATGACGGTCCGAAAACTGAAGGTGATGACCATCGTGGGCACGCGCCCCGAGATCATCCGCCTGGCCCGCGTCACGGCCGCCCTCGACCGCTGGACCGACCATGTCCTGGTCCATACCGGCCAGAACTACGACTACGAGCTGAACGGCGTCTTCTTCGACGAGCTGAGCCTGCGCAAGCCCGACCGCTTCCTGCAGGCGGCCGGGGACACGGCCGCCGAGACGATCGGCCAGGTGATCATCGCCGCCGACAAGGCCATGGCCGAGGAGACTCCCGACGCCCTGCTGGTGCTGGGCGACACCAACAGCTGCCTGGCCGTGATCCCGGCCAAGCGCCGGCGGATCCCGATCTTCCACATGGAGGCCGGCAACCGCTGCTTCGACCAGCGCGTCCCTGAGGAGACCAACCGGCGGATCGTCGACCACACGGCCGACATCAACATGCCGTACTCGACCATCGCCCGCGACTACCTGCTGGCCGAGGGCTTTCCGGCCGACCGCATCGTCAAGACCGGCAGCCCGATGTTCGAGGTGCTGACCCACTACCGCGCCGGGATCGAGGCGTCGGACGCGGTGGCGCGCCTGGGCCTGGAGCCGGAGCGCTACTTCCTGGTCAGCTGCCATCGCGAGGAGAACATCGACTCTGCCCGTCAGATCGCCGGCCTGGTCGAGACCCTGGCGGCGGTGGCTAAGGCCTATGACCTGCCGATCGTGGTCAGCACCCATCCGCGCACCCGCAAGCGGATCGAGGCCCTGGGCCTGACGTTCGATCCGCGCGTGCGGCTGATGAAGCCGTTCGGCTTCCTCGACTACAACGCCTTGCAGATCGGCGCCCGGGCGGTGCTGTCCGACAGCGGCACGATCAGCGAGGAGTCCTCGATCCTGAACTTCCCGGCCCTGAACATCCGCGAGGCCCACGAGCGGCCCGAGGCGATGGAGGAGGGGGCGGTGATGATGACCGGCCTGGGAGCCGAGCGCGTGCTGCAAGGCCTGGCGATCCTGCAGGACCAGGCGCGCGGCGCGGCGCGCACGGTGCGCCTGCCGGCCGACTACGCCGCGCCCAACGTGTCCGACAAGGTGGTCCGCACGATCCTCAGCTATACGGACTACGTGCGGCGCACGGTGTGGCGCGAGCCGTGACCGGTCCCGGCCCACGGAGGAAGCCATGCGCTTCCTGATGGTCTGCATGCAGTACCCGACAGGACCGGGCCAGTCGTACATGACCACCGAGCTGGCCGACGCCCTGACCGCCGCCGGCCACGTGGTGGAGGTGCTGCACCTGGACTGGACGGCCCCGCCGGGCGCGCGGGACGAGACCTTGGTCAGCGCCTCGGGCGTGCGGGTCGTGCGCTGTCCGGCCCGGGCCCTGGAAGGGCTGGGCGCGATCGTGCGCGGGGCCAGCAAGTTCGTGCTCAGTGGCCTGCGCGCCGGCCGCGCGGCCCGGCGGTCGTTCGACCTGGCGGGCTTCGACGCCCTGATCGCCTGGGCGCCGGCGGTGGCGATCGCCCCCGTTTTGGCCCAAGCGCGAAAGGCCGGGATCCGGCGGCGCATCCTGTTCATCTGGGACTTCTTTCCCGACCACCATCGGCAGATCGGCCGGATCCCCGGTGGCGCGCCGTTCCTGGCCGCCCGGGCCTGGGAGCAGAGCCTGCTCGGCGACTTTTCCACCGTGATCTGCACCCTGCCGGGCAATGCCGACTACCTGCGGCGCAACTGGCGGCTGAAGCCCGACCAGCGGGTCCTGGTGACGCCGATCTGGTCCGACGTGGCGCCCGTCCCGGCCGTCGACCGGGCGGCGGTTCGGGCGCTTTACGGCCTGCCCGCCGAGCGGCCGATCGCGGTGTTCGGCGGCCAGCTGGTCGAGGGGCGCGGCTTCGAGCAGATCCTGCAGGCGGCCCGGCTTCAGCGCGAGGACGACCTGCTGTTCCTGTTCGTCGGCGACGGTCGCCTGACGCCCCTGGTGCGGGCCGAGGCGGGGCGGCGCGGGAACGTGGCGCACCTGGCCGGCCTGCCGCGCGACGAATACCTGGACCTGCTGGGCGCCTGCGACGTGGGGCTGGTCGCCACCGTGYCGGGCGTCACCTCGTTCAGCATCCCCAGCAAGACGATCGACTACCTGCGCGCCGGCCTGCCGGTGGTGGCGGCCATCGAGCCCGGCAACGACTTCGTCGCCGTGCTGGAGGGCCATGGCGTCGGGGTCGGCGTGCCGTTCGGCCAGCCGGACGCGTTCGGCGCGGCGGCGGTCCGGCTGGCGACCGACCCGCTCGGACGCGCCGCCGTCCGCGCCGCCGCGCCGCTCTGCCTGGACGCGGTCTTCCACGTCCGCCGGGCCGTGGCGACGGTGCTGGACGCGGCGGGCGGTTGGGGCTGATCGACGTTCACCGAGAGCTAAATTYACCCGCCTTCCTGGGCCTTGTGCCCAGGACCCAGGGTTCAGCTTCACCAGAAGTGAGGCCGAGTTCACGGCCTTTCGGCCACGCGGACCCAAAGACTCCACGCCTGCCTCAAACATGGGTCCTGGGCACAAGGCCCAGGAAGGCAGTGTGATTTTGTCCTGCCCCAGATGAAGTCGATTGGCCTAGACCGTCGGCTTCGGCCTCCGCAGCACGGTGAGGCTGACCAGCGCGGCGACGACCGCATAGGCGCCGACATAGCCCAGCTGCGGCGCGCGGGTCTCGCCGGCGGCCGCCAGGGCGACGGTGATCCCCGCCATTAGGCTGAGAGCGCCGATCTCGATCGCCGCATAGCGTCCCGGCCGTCCTTGGGCGAAGGCGCTGTACATCGCCACCGACGCCCAGACCCGGAAGCCGTCGCCGATCATGTAGGTCTGGATGACCGGGATGGCGGGCAGGTAGGCGTCGGACAGGAACAGGTGCACCAGCGGCCGCGCGCCCACCGCGAACACGATGGCGATCGCGGCCATGCCGGCCGCGCCCGCCGCCCAGAAGCGCAGCGCCAGCCGCCGGGCGGCGGCCGGGTCGTCCTGGCGGGCCAGGCGCGGCACGAACGACTGGATCATGAACAGGCCCAGCAGCTGGGTCGACATGTCGGACACCCGGTTGGCGGCCATCCAATAGCCGAGCTCGGTGTGGCCGAAGGCCTCGCGATAGTGGGCGCGCAGGCCAAACAGGATCAGGGCGGAAAAGCCGGTGGTCGCCGCCAGCGCCGCCGAATAGCGCACCAGCGGGCGGACCCGCGCCAGGGCGGCGGGCCAGGTGGTGGCGGGGATCTTCAGCCGCAGGCTCAGCAGGGCGGCCGTGGCGGTGGTGACCAGGCCGCCGGCGGCGAAGGCCATGGTCGCCGCGATGGGTTGGCCGCGGACGATCAGCCAGGCCGCCGCCCCGGCCCCGGCCAGCAGCCCCAGCCCCTGGGCCGAGAGACTGGCGACCACCTTGCCGCGTCCCGACAGCAGGCCGCACCAGATCTGGCCGGCGCCACAGGGCAGGGTCAGGGCGGCGACGGCCAGCACGGCGGGCCAGTGGCGGCCGCTGCCGGTCAGCAGGTGGGAGATCGGCCCGCCGGCGATAGAGACCACCGGAACCAGCACGGCCAGGGCGGCGGCCCACAGGATGAAGGCCGCGCCGCGCGTCGCCGCCAGGTCCTCGCCGTCGTCGGCCGCGGCGGCCTGGCGGATCAGCCCGCTCTGGGCGCCGGCGACGGCCATCAGGTTCAGCAAGGCGGCGAAGGCCAGGAACTGCGAGAACTCGGTGAAGCCGGCGACGGGCAGGAAGCGCGCCGACAGCTTCAGCAGCAGCAAGCCCACGGCGACCCGCAACCCGAAGAAACCCAGGACGGCGACGATCCGTGTCACGCGGGGGGACGACCCGAGGGGGCGGACAACACCGCCGACAGGGCGTGGCGTCGGCGGTGCCACAGCCACACCCCGATCCAGACCGTCAGGATCACATAGCCGTCGTAGCTGGCCAGCACCTGGTTGTTGGCCGGCAGGTAGAACATCATGGTGGTGGTCAGGCAGAACAGCACCGCCGCCGGGTCGCTCATCCCCGCCGCCGCCTCGCGCCACCACAGGCCCCAGAGCCAGGCGATCAGGCCCAGCACCAGCACCGCCCCCGGAAAGCCGACGTCGTTGGCCAGCCAGGTCATCAGGGTCGACCAGTAGTACTCCTCCGACCAGTGGTCGCCGCCGTTGCGGTAGGTGTAGGTGCGCAGGTGCAGCGACGGGTCGCCGGTGACCGCCTCGTAGACCGACAGCGACGCCGGCGAGTGGCCGGCCCCGAAGGCGGTGTCGAACGGCTTCTCGAGGGCCAGCTCCAGGCCGTAGTAGCCGGAGCAGGTCGACAGGATGAACACCGTGGCCCCGAAGCGCTGGGGCAGGGGCAGCCAGGCGATCCAGGGACTCTGCAGGTCGGCGCAGATGCGGCTGTTGTTGGCGCAGACCACCGAGCGGTTGATGAAGCCGCCCAGGCGCTGGTCCTTGCGCTCGATGAACAGCCCTTGCGCGAACGACAGGAAGACCAGCGCGACCAGGGCCCACGACCAGTAGCGGCGCACCAGCTGGAAGCCCTGGTGGCCCAGCACGCGGCTGCGGCCGAACGAGACGAAGGCGGCGGCGACGCCGACCACGAACAGGTCGGCGATCTCCTTGTCGGTGCCGCGCATGATCGAGAAGACGATCGAGCACAGCACGGTGACGACGACCGCCGCCCGGCTGGTCCAGCCGATCGAGCTCCAGCGGGTCACGCCCAGCGGCAGCACCAGATAGGTGAGCGGGGCGGAAAAGGCGCGCAGGGCCACGATGGCGTTGCGCTGGCCGGTGGTCGCCAGGAGCTGGGTCTGCAGGCGGCGATAGGCGCCGCCCTGGTCGCGCAGGGCGTCCATGGCCTCCCAGGGCGGCCGGCCGGTATAGGCGTAGCTGGTCGGGATCAGCAGCAGGGCGGCCACCACCGCGCCGGCCGCCAGCAGGGCCGGCAGCATCGGCAGGGGTCCGCTCACCCGGGTGTCGCCCGCCGACCCGGCGAACGCGCAGACGCCGGCCACGACCAGGCACAGGACCATGTAGCCGATCAGCCGGACCCAGTCGTCGGCATGGTAGATCGGCCAGTTGATCGGCCAGAGCAGGAACAGGGCGAAGGTCGCGACCAGATAGGCCATCACCAGGACCAGGGGCAGCCGCGTGGCGGTTCCCCTCGGCGTCACCACGGGGACCGCGCGCGAGACCTTCGGCCGGGACGGGAGAGGGACGGGGACTTCGGTCAAGATGGGGAGGGCTCAGGGTCGATCCTGGGCGTGAGTACCCTCCAGCACCCGAAGGGTTCGATCGACGCCGCGCTCGAACGCCAGGTGGTCGCGATAATAGGCCTGGCCCGCGGCGCCCATCGCCGCGCGCGCCGCGCGCGGGGTGTCGGCCAGGGCTTCGATCGCGGCCGCCAGGGCCGCCGCGTCGCCGGGCGAGGCGACGCGGCCGGCGCCCGACCGGGTGAGGATCTCGGCCGCCTCGCCGGCCACGGCGGCGACGATCGGCCGGCCCATCGCCAGGTAGAACTGGGTCTTCGACGGGATGGTGATCCGAAACAGCGGATCGTCGGCCAGCGACATCAGCAGGGCGTCGGCCCGGGCGAAGACCTCGATTATGGCGCGGGGCGAGATCCGTGGTTCGAACCGCACGATGTCGACCCCGGCGGCGACGGCTTGGGCGCGCAGGGGCTCGGCCTCGACGCCCTCGCCGTGCAGCACGATCGCGATGTCCCGCCGCCGCGCCTGCAGCAGGGCGGCGGCTTCGATCACGGTCTCCAGCCCCTGGGCCCGGCCGAGATTGCCGCCATAGGCGAGGGTGAAGACGGCGGGGTCGGCCTCCACGGACTGGTCCGGAGTATCAGTCGCCGGGGCGGGCAGGTCGGCCCAGTTGCGGATCGTGGTCAGCCGGGCGGCCGGCACGCCGCGCGCCACGAGCGTCTCGCGGATCCCCTCCGACTGCACGATCACGGCGGCGGCGCGGCGATGGACGAAGGCGCAGAGCAGCCCCAGCACGCCGACCAGCCGGCCGGCCCCGGCCATGCCGGTGGCCGCGATCGTGTCGGGCCACAGGTCCTGGACGTCCAGCACAAACGGCAGGCCGCGCACCCATCCGGCCAGGGCCGCGGCCAGGCCGACCGTGATCGGCGGATGGTAGACATAGGCCAGGTCGTAGCGCCGCCGCCTCAGCAGCCCATAGGCCAGGGCCGACAGGAAGAACGACACGAAGGTCAGCGAGCGGCGCAGGCTGGAGGCGTCGTGGCTGGGATAGAGCGGCAGGCGAACCACCTCGACGCCCTCGATGACCTCGCGCCGCCGCCACCCCATCCGATAGCCCGGATAGAGCTTGCCGGTCGGGTAGTTGGGAAAGCCGGTGACCACCGTCACCTGGTGCCCCGCCGCCTCCAGCGCGCGGACGAACGCCAGTCCCTTCAGGATGTTGGGCTCGGGGTCGAACCACTGCGTCAGGTACAGGATACGCATTCGAAAAATCTCTGACGGGGCGGCTCTTTGAACCGGGCCCAGGGAAAGGCGCACCTATCGACATTCGGCGGGGCGACCGCCTCGCTCATCACAAGGCGGCGCGTGGTATGTGCTCCCAAGGCGGTCCTCTGGTTCCATTCTTTGATTGGAAAGCCCTCTACGCCGAACGGGCGGACACGTTCGGGCGCATCCTTCACGAAACGGCGGCGTCGGGCGGGTTCATCCTGCAGTCGGCGGTCGACGGGTTCGAGGCCGCCCTGGCCGAGTATCTGGGCGTGCGCCACGTGATCGGCGTCTCCGACTGCACCCACGCCATGCTGCTGGGTCTGCGGGCCTCGGGCCTGGAGCGCGGCGCCGAGGTGATCCTGCCGGGCCACAGCTTCGTGGCGGCGGCCCAGGCGATCCATCACGCGGGCGGGCGGGCCGTGCCGGTCGAGCTGTCGGAGCACGACTGGCTGGTCGATCCGGACGCGGTGCGCGCGGCGATCACGCCGCGAACCCGGGCGATCATGGCGGTGCACGTCAACGGCCGGGTGTCGGACATGGACGCGCTGCTGGCGATCGCCGCCGAGCATGGGCTGGCGGTCTACGAGGACGCCGCCCAGGCCC
>NZ_JBFUJD010000037.1:0-45645 GCF_056401555.1 Caulobacter sp. P4_E5 | reverse complement strand
CAACTGTTCAGGTGTGGTCTAAAGCGGGCGGGGATCTGGCCGGCTAACGGTCTCAAGACCTGGGACCCAACGATCTCCCGCCCGTGACCAATCTCTCACAGTTTCGACACACAGGGACCCAGGGCCGCCACACTGGGCCTGGCCCCTGGGTCCCGGACAGCCTCTGCGAGGCTTCCGGGATGACACGGGTTTTGAGATCTTCGCTTTCTGGGAAGGCGGGGAATTCTGGCCCCGGCCGTAACTCAAACCCACAAACGCAACGAAGGCCGCGCGGATCGCCGCGCGGCCTTCGAAATCTTCGGCGAAGCTGAAGAAGTCCGGTTTTACCGGGCGACCTTCTTCGGCATCGGCAGCAGGCCTTCGCGCTGGGCGCGCTTGCGGGCCAGCTTGCGAGCGCGACGGACGGCTTCGGCCTTTTGACGGGCGCGCTTTTCCGACGGCTTTTCATAATGCACGTGCCGCTTCATTTCGCGGAACGAGCCTTCGCGTTGCATCTTCTTCTTCAGAGCCTTCAGGGCCTGATCGACGTTGTTGTCGCGGACGAAAATCTGGACCAGGGGTATCTCTCCATYCGACAGCCCGACCAATGTTCCCAAGTCCCTCTTGAGGGGCCGGGCGGGCGAACAAAACTGGGTAACCTGGAAGGGGTTCTCCCAGGCGATGAGGCGGGGCTGATAGCAGGGGCGAGGCGCTTTGTCCATGCGCGACGCGACTGAAACACCGGTGTAGACTCGGATTCATGAGCCAAACCGCCGAACCCTCCAGCCAAGCTTCGGATCAACCGAGGTTATCATGGGCCGATGCGGCCGAGCAACGCGTGCTGGACGAAGCCCTGCGCCTGGCGCCGAAAGCCGGCTGGAACGCCGGACTCGTCTCGCGCGCCCTGGCGGCCGCGGGCCTGTCCGCGGCCGAGGGCCAGCTGCTGTTGCCCGAAGGCGCGCGCGACCTGGCCGCCCTGCTGTCGCGGCGCCATGACGCGGCGGCGTTGGCTCGCCTTCAGGTGTTCGACGTCGCGGCGCTGAAGATTCGCCAACGGATTCGCGAGGGCGTCGTGGCTCGGCTGGACGCGGCCCAGGAGCACGCCGATGTGCTGCGCCCCCTGGCCGCCTTCCTGGCCTTTCCGACCAACCTGGCCCTGGCCGTGCGGCTGACCTGGGAATCGGCCGACGTGCTCTGGCGCTGGGCCGGCGACACGGCGACCGACGAGAACCATTATTCGAAGCGGGCGATCCTGTCGGGCGTCCTAGTCTCGACCCTGGCCGTGGACATGGCCTCGGGCCGCGCCTCGGCGTTGTCGCACCTGGACGCCCGCATCGACAACGTCATGGCCTTCGAGAAGTGGAAGGCGGGCCTGAAGCCGATGGACGTGGCGGGCGAGGTGGTCTCGGCCCTGGCGCGGATGCGATACGGGAAGTAGGGGCGTTCGGCCCTTACCCCCCGAACGCCGCCGTCAGGCGGTCGAACTGAGCCTGCACCGGGCGCGGGGCCTCTTCGTTCGGCGATTCCACGTACATGCGGCGGTCCAGGTGGCGGACCCGCTCGTACAGGCGCTCCGAGCGCGTCAGCAGGTTGGTCAGGCCGAAGGGCAGTTCCTCGACGGCCGGCGGCTCGCCCGCGGCTTCCTCGCCCAGGCGGTAGCTTTCCGCGCAGGCGGCTTCCGGCGGCATCTCGCCCTCGCGGACGGCGCGCTGGACCAGCAGCCACGAGGCGACCTGCATCAGGCGGGTGGTCAGGCGCATGCTCTCGGTGGCGTAGCCCAGGGCGGCGTTGCGCGAGAGGATCTTGCTGTCATGACGGCCGGCCCCGTCCAGATAGGCGGCGGTCTCCTCGACCAGCTGCATGCCTTCCTCGAACGTGCGGTCGAATAGTTCCGATCGCGCGAAGTCCTGGATCACTCCAGCTCGCCAAGGCGTGTCCGTGAACGCGCTCATTTCGGTCATAGCTACTCAATGCCCCTCGAAAGGCCGCGAGGACGTCTCGCTTGACGAGGGGGAGTGCAACCCCCGTGCCACGCGCGCCGTCCCGTTGCGACCCACCCCTTCGAACCGACCGTACTCAAGATGCGTCCGAAAGCGGATGAACGCTTAAGACGCCAGTAACCTCACCGAAACCTTAAAAGAACCCTTAGTCGAGGCGACCAAACAGCGCATTGGCCGCGTCGCGGCCTGCTTTCTTCTTGGCCAGGAAGGCCGTGGTGCGCTCGATTTCGGCCTGCAGGGCCTCGATCCGCTCCTCTAATTCCGCGACGCCATAGACTTCGAGGTCCTCGTGGGTCGTCTCGTTCAATGCACGTCCGCCGAAGGCGCGGGGTTCCGCAGGCTCTTCCAACATAGGCATTCTCCCTTTTCTGTCGGATATCTGACGCCTACCTAGCCCCCAAGGCAAGCGTAACGAGGAAGTCGGCCCATGACCGAAACGATGACCGCGATCACGATAGAAGGCGGCAAGGGGCCCGCCGAGGCCCTGAAGCCGGTCAAGCTGGGCCGTCCCGCTCCGGGACCGGGACAGGTGCTGATCAAGGTCGCCGCGGCCGGCGTCAACCGTCCCGACCTGCTGCAGCGCCTGGGCTACTACCCGCCGCCGCCGGGCGCGCCGGAGACCCTGGGTCTGGAGGTCGCCGGCGAAATCGTGACGGCCGAGGGGCGCTGGAAGGTCGGCGACAAGGTTTGCGCCCTGCTGGGCGGCGGCGGCTATGCGGAATACGCCGTGGTCGACGCCCGCCACGCCCTGCCGATCCCCGCCGGCCTCGACTTGGTCCACGCCGCGGCCCTGCCCGAGACCGTCTTCACCGTCTTCGCCAACGTCTTCGAGCACGGGGCCTTGAAGGCTGGCGAGACGCTGCTGGTTCACGGCGGGACGTCCGGTATCGGGACAACGGCGATCGCCATGGCCAAGGCGGCCGGGGCCAAGGTCATCGCCACCGGGCGTGGTCCCGACAAGAAGGCCAAGGCCCTGCAACTGGGCGCCGACATCGCCGTCGACGCCAAGGCCGAGGATTTCGCCGAGGTGGTCAAGGCCGCCGGCGGGGCCGACGTGATCCTCGACATGGTCGGGGCCAGCTATTTCGAGAAGAACCTCGACGTGCTCAACACCGGCGGCCGCATCGTCTACATCGCCAGCTTGGGCGGAGCGGTGCTGGAGGTCCCGGTCATGCGGATCATGCAGAAGCGGGCGGTGATCACCGGCTCGACCCTGCGACCCCGCTCGGCCGACGAGAAGGCCCGCCTGGCCGCCGAGATCGAGCGCGTGGTCTGGCCGTGGGTGGCCGACGGCAAACTCAAGCCGATCGTCGACGCGACCTTCCCCTTGGCGGAAGCCGCCAAGGCCCACGCGCACCTCGAGGTCGGAGAGCACGTGGGCAAGGTGGTGCTGACCATTTAAGCTGTCATCCCGGCCGCAGCGCAGCGGAGAGCCGGGACCGCCGGAAGCGCTGAGCCTGTGGCGATCCCGGATCGGCGCGCTGCGCGCTTGTCCGGGATGACAGGTGAGTGGGTTGCGAACCCCAGCCCGCCGCCCGCGTTCCGCTCCGCATGAGCGAGATCCGGATCGGCTGTTCGGGATGGACCTATGACGACTGGCGGGGACCGTTCTATCCCGGGACGGTCAAGCTGAAGGACCGCTTGGCCTATTACGCCACCCGGTTCGACACGACCGAGGTCAATGGCAGCTTCTATCGCCTGCCGTCGGAGAACGCCGTCAAGGGCTGGGCCCAGCAGGCGCCCGAGGACTTCGTCTTCGCCTGGAAGGTCTCGCGCTACATCACCCACAACAAGAAGCTGAAGGACTGCCAGGACAGCGTCGCCCTGGTCTTCGGCCGCATGGCGCCGCTCGGCGAACACCGGGGTCCCGCCCTGGCGCAGCTGCCGCCGATGCTGCATCGCGACGACGAGCGACTGAAGCGGTTCCTGTCCTGGCTGCCGAAGGGCTGGCGGGTGACGGTCGAGTTCCGGCACGACAGCTGGTACGACGAGGGCGTCTATTCGATCCTGCGCGACCACGGCGCAGCCTTCTGCGTCTCCGACCATCACGACGCGCCGTCGCCGTGGCTGGTCACCGCCGACTTCGCCTATGTGCGCGGCCACGGGCCGGGCGGTCATTATCGCGGCCGCTACCCACGCAAGGATCTCGAGGCCTGGGCCGGCCGGATCGCCGAGCAGCGGAAAGCCGGTCGCGACACCTACGGTTACTTCGACAATGACGTGAAGAGCGCCGCGCCACAGGACGCCGACATCCTCAAGTCTCTGGTCGCTGAATAGAAGAGAGCAGGAACCCCGCCGTCCCCCGTTCCCTTTTCACGTGAACGGGATTATAGCGTTGACCAACATCCCGCCCGGCCGAAAGGCCGGGCGCCGTCATTTCTGGAGGACCGCATGTCCGACATCCTGATGCCCAAGGCGACCGCCGTCTGGTTGGTGGACAACACCTCGCTGAGCTTCGAACAGATCGCCGATTTCTGTGGCCTGCACCCGCTGGAAGTGCGCGGCATCGCCGACGGTGAAGTGGCGCGCGACATCCGCGGCGCCGATCCGATCGGCAACGGCCAGCTGACCCGCGAGGAGCTGGACAAGGCCCAGGCCAACGACGCCTACCGTATGAAGGCCCAGGTCAGCCGTCACGCCGAACTGCTGAAGCCGCAGAAGAAGGCCCCGCGCTACACCCCCGTGTCGCGTCGCCAGGACCGTCCGGACGCCATCGCCTGGTTCCTGCGCCACCACCCGGAAGTGACCGACGCCCAGATCTCGAAGATCCTGGGCACCACCAAGGCCACGATCGAGCAGGTCCGCAACCGCACCCACTGGAATGCGGCCAACATCAAGCCGATCGATCCGGTGACCCTGGGCCTGATCGGCCAGCTGGAGCTGGACGCCCTGGTCAAGAAGGCCGCCGAGAAGAAGGCCAAGGACGACCTGAAGAAGGGCATCGTCCCGGAAGACCCGACCCTGCGCCCCGCCTCGGAAGCCGGCCAGTTCGAGCCCGAGGTCGAGGAAGAAGAAGACTTCCGCGCCAAGCGCGGCGACCTCAAGGCCGAGGACGTGTTCGGCAAGGCCGGCGCCTATGTCGACGAGGAAGACGAGGACTAGCCTTTAAAACTGTCATCCCGGCCAAGCGCGAAGCGCGCCGAGCCGGGACCGCGGCAAGCGCCCGCGTTTCCGGCGGTCCCGGGTCTTCGCTACGCTGCGCCCGGGATGACAGCTTACAAAGCAGAGGCCCCGCTCCTTTCGGAACGGGGCCTCTCGTTTTTCGGCCGCTATTGCGAGCGGCTAGTGAAGTCGCGCCCTCAGGCCCTCGATCTCCTCCTTCAGCCGTAGCTTTTGCCGCTTAAGCTCCCTGAGCGCCGTTCCGTCACTACCGGGTCGACTGGTCTCCTCCTGGATCTTGCGGTCGAGGACCTCATGACGGGATCCCAGCTCGCGGATACGGGATTCGATGGCCATGGCTGTCGGCTCCTTGCTGTTGGAGAGGAAAGTGAACACCCGCTGCGCGGCGCTGTCAGATCACATATGATTGCAACCGGCGGCGCTTGACGTGGCCGAGTTTGCTCCCAAGACGGACGAAAATTCACCATGACCGAGGCTTCGAAGACCGCCGATCGCCCCAAGGAACGGGCGCGTTTGGTGGTGGGGATCACCGGCGCCTCGGGCGTGGTCTATGGCTTGCGGACGCTGGACGCGCTGCGCGAGCTGGGCGTTGAAAGTCACCTCGTGCTGTCTAAATCCGCAGCGCTGACGCTCGCCCAGGAGGCGGACCTGTCGGTCGCCGACGTCAACGCCAAGGCCGACGTGGTCCACCGCGCGGCCGATGTCGGGGCCGCGATCGCCTCGGGCTCGTTCCGCACCCTGGGGATGATCATCGCGCCCTGCTCGGTGCGCACGATGAGCGAAATCGCCACCGGCGTGACCTCCACCCTGCTCAGCCGCGCCGCCGACGTCACCCTGAAGGAGCGCCGGACGCTGGTCTTGATGGTGCGTGAGACGCCGCTGCACCTGGGCCATCTGCGCACCCTGACCAAGCTGGCCGAGATGGGCGCGGTGATCGCCCCGCCGCTGCCGGCCTTCTACGCCAGGCCCGCCTCGATCGCCGAGATGGTTGACCAGTCGGTGGGCCGGGCCCTGGACCTGTTCGATCTGTCCTGGCGGCCGGTGAAGCGCTGGGGCGAGGATCTCCAGACCCTGACCGGCAAGGCCGAAGGTTAACGCCGATGCGCATCTGGGATTGGGCTCTGAAGGTCTATGCGCGACAACCTGTCGCGGAGGCGTGCCTGCACCTGCAGGACGCCCACGGCCAGAACGTGCCCTTCCTGCTGTGGGCGGCCTGGATGGCGGAGGAGGGCCGCGAGGCGAACCTCAAGGACGCCGCCCGGATGATGCGCCAGTGGGACGTCGAGGTCGGCGCGCCCCTGCGCGGCGTGCGCCGGGCGCTGAAGCCGCCGCGTCCGCCGGTCGATGAAAGCGCCAAGGAAGCCCTGCGCGACGCCGTGAAGGCCGTGGAGTTGCGGGGCGAGCGTGTGCTGATGGAAAGCCTGGAGGCGCTTTCGACGCCCTCGGGCGCGCCGATCCCCGTGCTGGACGGCCTGGTCGCCGCCGCCGTGGCCTCTGGCGATCCGCCGCGGCGCGCCGCGCTGGAAAAGCTGGCCTTGGCCCTCGAAAAGCCGTCGGGCTGAACGCCTTTACGGCTCGTCAGCCTTTACTATCTATCACCCCTGGAGCGTGATGGCCGAAAGCGAATGCCGGTTTCGGCGACCATCACGCGCTAAATTCAAGACCGGAGCCTGTCTGTTCGGATAGGCTTTGGTGGGGCCAATCCGAGACCAAGTCCATGAACGACGATGATCCGTCGGAAGATACCGACATCGCGGTCGAACGTCGCCTCGCCGAATTGCGCGAGGAGCACAAGGATCTCGACGACGCGATCCACGCGCTGGAACTGCGCTACCAGCCCGACATGCTGCAGATCGCCCGCCTGAAGCGGAAGAAGCTGGCCATCAAGGATGAGATGGGCCGGCTAGAAGACCAGCTGACGCCCGACATCATCGCCTAGGGTCTTTGGGGAAGATCAGGCCGCGCGCGCTTCCAGGTCGCGGACGGTCAGCAGCAGGCGGCCGGGCGTGATCGGCTTTTCCAGGCGCGCGTCGGCGTGCTGGTCGTGTTTCAGCAGGCGAGGATCGCAGGCCGAGGCCATCAGGGTGGCCGCGCCCGGACGCGCCTTGCGCACAGCGCTGACCAGCTCGCCGCCCGTCATGCGCGGCATCGCGTGGTCGGTGATCACCAGATCCGGGGCGAAGCTGTCGAGCGCTTCGAAGGCTTCCTGGCCGTCCTGGCAAAGCAGGACGTCGAAACCGGCCTCGGTCAGAGTAATTTCGTAGATCATCGAGAGGACAGGATCATCCTCGGCGATCAGAATACGTTGCATCCGCCCCGCGCCCAGTCATGCTTAACAGACTATGAACACGTGTTAACGCACCGGACCGGTGTGAGTCGCCGTGCGATAAGGTCGCATGACCGCGGGTTGTTAGGCCGAGCGTGGCAGCCGAAAGTGTACGCGGTCGCGTCCGGCCACGCTCTACACCTTTGATAAAACGGGATTATCCGCGAAGCGGAGGCTCAGGCGGTCTTCCGCTTGCGGAGGAACATGGCCGCGTCGGCCTCGGCCAGGGCGGCTTCAGGATCGGCGCCGGGCTCGATCTCGCGCACGCCGAACGAGATGTGCAGCGGAGCCGACCATTCGCCGAACTCGACCGGCGTCGAGCGCACGGCGTCGGCCAGGCTCTGGGCCTTGACCAGGGCGGTTTCCCGGTCGGCCTGGGCCAGCAGCACGGCGAACTCGTCGCCGCCCATGCGGCCGACCACGTCGCTCTCGCGGACATTGCCCAGCAAGCGCTTGGCCACGGCCTTCAAGGCCTCGTCGCCGGCGGCGTGGCCGAAGCGGTCGTTGACGTTCTTGAAGTTGTCCAGGTCGAAGAACACCACGCTGGCCGGCGAGCCGTAGCGCTGGGCGAAGGCGGCGACCCGCTTCATCTCGCGCAGGAACGCCCGGCGGTTCAGCACGGGGGTCAGCACGTCCATGTCGGCCAGGCCCTGGGCCTCGTTCAGGCGGAGCTTCAGGACCGAGACCTCGTTTCGCAGGTCGTCGATCTCGGTCATCAGGGTTTGCAGCGCCTCGACGACCTTCGGGGTCATGTCGGTTTCGCTGAGGCCCAGGAACGCGGCGCTGTCGGGCGCGGCCGTTTCACGGGCCACGACCTGGGCGCCCGCGCGCACCAGGGCGCGCTTGCGGATGGCGGCGAAAGGGTCGGTTCGGGCGCCGGTGATCTTCATAGGCCTACTGGAATCGATATGGCACAGCTCCACTATGGTTAACGGGAACGGTGTTCGACGCAATCCGGGGCGCCGATAAGTCGCAGGGACCGGTGGTCGCACGCTCGCCTTATGGGCGATCTGTGTCGTTTTGGGCTTGCGCCTGGGGCCCGGACGCGCATACGGGGCGACTTTCATCCGCCGCCGCCGAAAGAGACGACGCCGATGCCTTCGACCACGCCGCCTGTCGCCATCATCATGGGCAGCCGTTCGGACTGGCCGACCATGAAGGGCGCGGCCGACGCGCTGGACGCCTTGGGCGTCGCCTACGAGGCCAAGGTGATTTCGGCCCACCGCACGCCCCAGCGCCTGTTCGACTTCGCCACGGGCGCGCAAGGCGCCGGGTTCAAGGTGATCATTGCCGGGGCCGGCGGCGCGGCTCACCTGCCGGGCATGGCCGCCTCGATGACCAACTTGCCGGTGCTGGGCGTGCCGGTGCAGTCCAAGGCGCTGAGCGGCCTGGATAGCCTGCTGTCGATCGTGCAGATGCCGGGCGGCATCCCCGTGGCGACCTTGGCGATCGGCGAGGCCGGCGCCAAGAATGCGGGCCTGCTGGCCGCCCAGATCCTGGCCCTGTCTGACCCGGCCCTGGCCCAGCGTCTGGCGGCTTTCCGCGCCGCCCAGACCGAGAGCGTCGCCGAGAGCGTCGAGGACTAAGACATGGCTTCGTTCCCCCTGGTTCCCGGCTCGACCATCGGCGTCCTCGGCGGGGGACAATTGGGCCGGATGCTGGCCCTGGCCGCCGCGCGGCTGGGCTTCGACGTGGTGATCCTGGATCCCGAGGAAAATTCGCCGGCCGGCCGCGTCGCCGCCCGTCAGATCGTCGCCTCCTATGACGACCGCTGGGCCCTGAAGCGCCTGGCCGAGGCGTGCGACGTCGTCACCTACGAGTTCGAGAACGTCCCGGCCGACACGGTTTCCGAACTCGCCTCGCTCGGCGCGATCGTCTCGCCCGGCGCCAAGGCCCTGGCCGCGGCCCAGGACCGGGTGGTCGAAAAGAGCTTCCTGGCCGAGATCGGCGTGCCGACCGTGGCCTTCGCCGCCGTGGATGACGGCGACAGCTTGGCCGAGGCTCTGGCCAAGATCGGCGCCCCGTCGCTGCTGAAGACCCGTCGCGAGGGCTATGACGGCAAGGGCCAGGCCTGGATCCAGAAGGCCGCCGACGCCAAGGCCTCGTTCGACAAGATCGGCCGCCAGTCGGCGATCCTGGAGGCCCCCGCCGATTTCGGCCGGGAGCTGTCGGTAATCGCCGCGCGCGGCCGCGACGGCGAGATCGCCTGCTATCCGCTGTCGGAGAACCATCACGAGGGCGGCGTGCTCAAGCGCACCTCCGCGCCCGCCAAGGTCACGCCGGCCACCCGTGACCAGGCCGAGACCATCGCCATCAAGATCCTGACCGCCCTGGACTATGTTGGCGTCATCGGGGTGGAGCTGTTCGAACTGGCTGGCGGCAAGCTGCTGGTCAACGAGTTCGCCCCGCGCGTCCACAATACCGGCCACTGGACCCAGGACGGCTGCGAGGTCGACCAGTTCGAGCAGCACATCCGCGCCGTGGCCGGCTGGCCGTTGGGTCCGACCCAGCCCCACGCCCACGTCGAGATGACCAACCTGCTGGGCGCCGACGTCGACGCCTGGAAGAAGCTGGCCGCCGAACCCGAGACCCGCGTCCACCTCTACGGCAAGGGCCAAGCTCGGCCGGGGCGCAAGATGGGCCACGTGAACCGGCTGCGGTCGCTGAAGGACTAGCGGGCGGCCAGCCGTCCGTTAGAGCTTCCGCCCCAACTATTGCATCGGTTGACAACCCAGTTTTCGAGCTTCGATTCGGAGAGACTTGGCGGCCTTGCCGATTTCGATCTCGTCTTGGTCATAGGCGGCACGGCAGATAGTGTTGTCGGATAAGAGGAAGGCGCGAATGCCTCCGCTGACTTTGCGAATATGGAAGCGTGCGCCCATGAGTGCACGAGCAATCTCAGCATTTGGCGCGCGATCTATTGCGAGGGAAGATAGAGCGTTTTCGACGGCTTCCAACATATGAAGGCTGGGTGATATTGCGACTTGGTCTCGGGAAACTGACCTCATTCCCCCAAGGTCTGTTTGGACTTGGCTAATTGCAGCTTCGGCGTGTTCTAGCGCGACAACTGCTCCAAGAGCGTATGCTTTATCGCCTGACTGATCTCGCCTTCTCTGCAGCCAAGACTGGTATGCAGGTACCGCAACCGCTACAAGTATGGCTATAACTGACCCTCCCGCCTGAAGCCATGCGGGCCAATCAATGCCGCCTTCTACGAGTCCGAAGTTGACGACGTTCAATTGGACGGTCCTGGCGATGAAAATTGAATCGACTACCTATACATATTGAAATCTATACTTGTGAAGGCGCTCGTTCGGCTACTCACTCCCCCTCGTCCGGCGCCGTCAGGTCCGAGGCGTCGAACGCATAGTCCAGCAGGTCGCCTGGCCGGCACCCCAGGGCCGCGCACAGGCGGGCCAGGGTGCGGAAGCGGATGCCCTTCACCTTGCCCGAGCGGAACAGCGACAGTTGGGTTTCGCTGAGGCCGACTTCCGCCGCCAGGTCGCGGGCCTTCAGGCCCTTGGCGACGATCAGGGCGTCAAGGGTGACGCGGACAGGCATCAGATCATCTCGTCGAGTTCGGCCTGGGCCGCCAGCGCCTGGTCCATCACGCGGCCGAGCAGAAAGAGCGCGCCGCCGATCATGCCCAGCGTCATGCCGGCCACGTCGAAGTTCAGATAGCTGCGCTTGTCCGCACCGACCAGCCGCATCAGGTTGATGACCACGAAGACGCTGGCCACGCCGCCGACCCCAAGGGCCAGGCCGACGCGGCGGAGGGCCGAGGGCAGGGCGGCTTGGATCAGCCGGCCTTTGGCGATCTCGCCCAGCGCCTGGCCGATCGACCACACCCCGAACAGGTAGCAGGCGGCCGGCGCGTACTGGATCGTCACGGCCAGTATCCTGGCGGGGGACGGCGCCGACGGCCGGTGCAGCGCCATCAACAGAAGCGGCGCGATCCAGGCCATCAACGCCAGCAGCAGGCCGACGCTGACCACCATGAACACGGCCAGCCAGCGGAACTGGCCGCACATGCGGCGGAATTTCTCGGCGTCCCTGGTGCTCACAGCGGCCTCCAAACCTGTCTCATCTTTAATCTTGACTTAAAGACGATCGCTTCGCAACTTTATATCTAACTTAAACGAAACGAGCGCCCCCCATGCCCGCCGCCATTGAAACCGAAGGCCTGACCCGACGCTTCGGAAGCCGCCTGGCGGTCGACCACGTGTCGATGACCGTGCCGAAGCAGGCCGTCTACGGCTTCCTGGGCCGCAACGGCGCGGGCAAGACCACGACGCTGAAGATGGTGCTGGGCCTGATCCGGCCGACTGAAGGCGTGGCCCGTGTTTGCGGCCTGAACGTCGCCCGCGACCGGATCGCCGCGGCGCGCAAGATCGGGGCGCTGCTGGAGGCCCACGGCTTCTACGTCAACCTGACCGGCGCCGAGAACCTGGCTCTGACCGCGACCCTGCTGGGCGCGCCCAAGACCGAGATCGATCGAGTGCTGGAGGTCGTCGAGATGCGGGCCGACGCCGGCCGCAAGGTCGCCGGCTATTCGCTGGGCATGCGCCAGCGGCTGGGCCTGGCCCGCGCCATGCTGGGCGCGCCGCCGGTGCTGGTGCTGGACGAGCCGACCAACGGCCTCGACCCCGACGGCATCGCCGACATGCGCCGGTTCCTGAAAAGCCTGCCCGAGCGAACCGGCGCCACGGTGCTGCTGTCCAGCCACCTGCTGGGCGAGATCGAGCAGACCGCCACCCATGTCGGCGTCGTCAATGACGGCAAGCTGGTGCTGGAGGGTGAGCTCGCCCGGTTAAAGGCCGACCTGGCGCCCGAGATCGTCCTGCGCACCGACGATGACGTCCGCGCCGCCGCCTTGCTGGCCAGCCACGACCTCGTGGCCTTCACGACCGAAAAAGGTCTGTCGGCGGCCTTGCGCCCCGGCGAYGACATCGACCGGGCCGTCGCCGCGCTCAATCGGGCCCTGGTCCAGGCGGGCCTTTCCGTCTTCGCCATCGGCCCGCGTGCGCGGTCGCTGGAGGACATCTACCGCCGCGTCGCCGCGCCCGCCCAGCCGTCCGATCAACACCAAGCCGAGGCCGCCTGATGCTCGCTGTCCTGTCCGTCGAAATCCGCAAGCTGAACCGCTCGCTGGCGAGCCTCCTGGCCCTGGCCGCGCCGTCGCTGATCGCCTTCCTCGCGTTCTTCATCGTGCTGCGCGGCCAGCGGGCCGGGCCGTGGGACATGTTCCTGCAGGGGGCGACCACCACCTGGGCCTTCTTCATGCTGCCGATGAGCGTGACGGCGCTGACCGCTCTAATCGCGCACATGGAGCACGGCCCACGCGCCTGGGATCACCTGCGGTCCCTGCCGGTTCCGCGGTGGCGGATTTACGCCGCCAAGGCCCTGTGCGTGATCGCAATCGTCATCGCCATGACCGGCCTGAACCTGGCGCTGACCTGGGCCTCGGTTTCGGTCGCGGGCGCTCTCAAGCCCGCCGTGGCGCCGACCGGAACACCCGACGTGGCGAAGCTGCTGCTGGTCAACGCCAAGATCGTGGCCGCCGCCACCCTGATGATCGCCATCCAGCTGTGGACAGCCCTGCGCTTTTCCAGCTTCGTCCCGGCCCTGGCGGTGGGCATCGGCGGGACCTTCTTCTCGGTCGTCGCCACCTCGGCCAAGGAAGGGGTGTTCTTTCCCTGGCAGATGCCGGTCAACATGATGGCCAAGGAGGTTTGGCGCGTGGAAACGGCCCTGACCCTGGGGGGCGGGCTGGGGCTGGTGATGTTGACCCTGGCGATCGTCCACCTGGCCCGGCGCGAGGTGCTCTAGGCCGCCGCGACGATCTCCAGCTCGACCAGCCAGTCCTCGGACAGGGTCTGGACGATGATGGCGGTGGTTGGGATGCGGCGGTCGCCCAAAGCCTTCACGCGGGCCGCGCCGTTGGCCTCGACATAGGCGGCGTCGCGCAGATAGCTGGTCAGGCGCACGATGTTGTCCACCGTCATGTCGGCGCTCTTCAAGATGGCGCGCAGATTGTCCCACAGCAGCTCCAGCTGGCGCTCCAGGGTCGCGCCCGGCTCGCCGTTGACCTCCAGCCCCATGGTGCCGGCCACGTAGAGCAGGCGCTGGGGATTGCGCACCTCGATGGCGTGGACGTAGTCGTCGGTGGTCGTGTAGACGCCCTCGGTCGGATTATGGGTCACGGTTTCCATGGCGTCTCTCCCTCGAGTTCGTTAGGCGAAGCTGACCATAGGTTAGGTGACACGGGCATGGCCGAACAGGCGCTCATCGGATTGATCGGCGGCATGAGCTGGGAAAGCTCGGCCCAATATTATCGGCTGATCAACGAGGCGGTGCGTGACCGCCTGGGCGGCGTAGCCTCGGCGCGGACCCTGATGTGGTCATTCGACTTCGCCGAGATCGAGCATCTGCAGCACGCCGGCCGCTGGCCCGAGCTGTCGCGGCGTCTGGCCGACGCGGCGCGGGCCCTTGAGGCTGGCGGGGCCGAGTTCCTGGTCCTGTGCACCAACACCATGCACCGCGAGGTCGACGCCATCGAGGCGGCGGTCCACATCCCGCTGCTGCACATCGCCGATCCGACGGGCGAGGCGATCAAGGCGGCGGGCCTCTCGACCGTGGGCCTGCTGGGCACGGCCTTCACCATGGAGCACGACTTCTATCGCGGCCGGTTGGAGGCCAAACACGGCCTGACGGTCTTGACTCCTGACGCCGACGACCGCGCGGCCGTGCATCGGATCATCTACGAGGAGCTGGTCGCCGGTCGGGTGCTGGACGCCTCCCGCGAGGTCTACAAGGCGGCGATCGAACGACTGGTCGCGCGTGGGGCCCAGGCGGTCATCCTGGGCTGCACCGAGATCATGCTGCTGATCGGCCAGGCCGACAGCCGCGTGCCGGTGTTCGACACGACGACCCTGCACGCGATGGCGGCGGTGGAGCGGGCGTTGGGGAGAGTCTGAAACACCAACGCTCAAATTCCCTCGTCATCCCGGCCGCAGCGAAGCGGAGAGCCGGGACCCAGGGGCCACCGCGCTGGGCTTGGCCCCTGGGTCCCGGATAGCCTCCGCGAGGCTTCCGGGATGACGAGCATTTTGAACTCGGAACTTCAGAAAGACCGCTGCTACGGTGCCCTCCGCTTAAGTTGCGGAGTTTCCCATGCGTCTGCGCCTCGCCCTGCTCGCCGGCCTGTCCCTCTTGGTGGCGAGTCCCGTCCTGGCCCAGACCGCGTCAGCCTACGACGCCGTCGACCCCTTCATCGGCACGGGCGGTGACGGCCACACCTTCCCGGGGGCGGTGCTTCCGTTCGGCATGGTGCAGCTCAGCCCCGACACCGAGATCCTGCCGTTCAAGCAGAGCTACGCTCGGGCGGCCGGCTATCGGTTCGCCGACCCGACCATCCTGGGCTTCTCGCACACCCACTTCTCGGGCGCGGGCCACTCGGACCTCGGCGACATCCTGCTGACCCCGGTCTCGGGCGAGGCCAAGCTGGAGCCGGGCGAGGTCGCCAAGCCGGGCTCGGGCTACCGCTCGCGCTACAGCCACGACACCGAGGTCGCCCAGCCGGGCTACTACGCCGTCACCCTCAGCGACAGCCAGGTGCGGGCCGAGCTGACGGCGGGCCTGCGCACCGGCCTGCATCGCTACACCTTCCAGAAGGGTCAGCGGGCCCAGGTGCTGATCGACCTGCGCAGCGCGATCTACAACTATCCGGGCAAGGTGCTGTGGTCGCGGCTGCGCGTGGCCCCGGACGGGACGGTCACCGGCTATCGCGAGACGCGCGGCTGGGCGCCGGGCCGCAAGCTGTTCTTCGCCATCCGCTTCGACAAGCCGCTGGTCGGCCAGGCCTTCCACAATCGAGAGGCGGATATTCCCTATAAGGGCTTCACCCAGCCTGGCCGGACGCCCGAGGACCGCGCCCAGGTCCAGGGCCGGGCCCTGGTCGGGGTGTTCGACTTCGGCCAGATCGACGGGCCGCTGACGGCCAAGGTGGCGCTGTCGTCGGTCAGCGAGGACGGGGCGATCGCCAACCTCTCCAGCGACGAGCCCGGCTTCGACTTCAACGCCCAGCGGGCCCGCGCCAAGAGCGCCTGGGAGAAGGCCCTGGGGGCCGTCGACATTGAGGCCCCGGCCCCGATGCGGAAAACCCTCTACACGGCGCTCTACCACACCCTGCTGGCCCCCAGCGTGTTCGCCGACGCCGACGGGCGCTATCGCGGGACCGACGACCAGGTGCACGAGGGCAAGCTGGACGGCCGGCCGTTCATCTTCCACTCGACCTTCTCGCTGTGGGACACCTTCCGGGCCGAGCACCCGTTGCTGACCCTGGTGCAGCCGGCCGACTACACCAACGACGTGGTCAACTCGCTGATCGCCTCGCAGCGCCAGAGCCCCTACGGCATCCTGCCGGTCTGGCAGTTCCACGGCCAGGAGACCTGGACGATGATCGGCTACCACGCCGTGCCGGTCATCGCCGACGYCTGGATGAAGGGCATCCGCGGCTATGACGGCAAGGCGGCGCTGGACGCCATGGTCAAGAGCGCGACCTACGCCCCGTATGGCGGGCTCGGCGACTATATGAAGCTGGGCTACGCGCCGATCGACAAGGAGCCGGAGGCGGCGTCCAAGACGGTCGAATACGCCTACGACGACTGGACCATCGCCCGCATGGCCAAGGACATGGGCCAGGCCGATGTCGCGGCGACCTTCGAAAAGCGGGCCAGCAATTGGCGCAACAGCTTCGACGTGAAGACAGGCTTCCTGCGGGCCCGCAAGAGCGACGGGACCTACCGCGAGCCCTTCAACCCCACCGCCATCAACTACGGTTCGGACTATACCGAGGGCAATGCCTGGCAGTATTCGTGGTTCGCGCCGCAGGACCTGGGCGGGATCGTCCAGGTGCTGGGCGGCGATGCGGCGACGGTCAAGAAGCTGGACGCCATGTTCGACTTCGACAACTCGAAGATCGACTACTCGCACGCCGAGGACATCGCCGGCCTGATCGGTCAGTACATCCACGGCAACGAGCCCAGCCACCACGTCGCCTATATGTACGACTACGCCGGAGCGCCGTGGCGGACCCAGGCCCGCCTGACCCAGATCATCCACAGCCAGTATAAGCCCACGTCCGACGGTCTGTCGGGCAATGACGACCTGGGCCAGATGTCAGCCTGGCTGATGTTCACCAGCCTGGGCTTCTATCCGGTCACCCCGGCCTCGAACGAATACGCGATCGGCCGGCCGTTCGTGGACCGGGCGGCGCTAAACCTGTCCAACGGCAAGCGCTTCACGGTCCGGGCCGAGGGCATGGCGGACGCGCGGCCCTACGTGGCGAAAGTGACCCTGAACGGCAAGCCGCTGATCCGGGCCTTCCTGAAGCACGACGAGATCATGGCCGGCGGCGAGCTGGTGTTCACGATGAGCGCGACGCCGAACAAGACCTGGGCGACAAGGGCGCAAGATCGGCCGGCGTCGATGACGGCGTATCGGTAGGGGCGAACGGTAGACTAGTGACAAGTCACCGAAGTTGGCGTTATGTTCTCATCAGGAGTTCCTATGACCCGCCTGACGAATGCCGCCAATTTCGTGATGCCGCCGAGTCGCTCGTCGCACGCCACGCCACGCGAGCTCATGTCTGACGAGCAACGGGCCGAGCTGGGACGAGCCCAGATCGCTGCGGGTGACTATATCGAGGGCGATGAACTGAAGGCCTTTCTGGATAGCCTTACAATCCCCTCTGACGAAGCCTGACTAAGCCTTGGCCTGGCGGGTGAGGCTATCCGCAGGCGCACGAGCCGATTTGCGGGGCGTCACCAGATGGTTGTCCCAGCCGGGCGCGGGATCACAGGCGCTCAGGAAACTCGACGCCATCAAGTCGAGCATTGAAGGTCTGAGTGACGCCCCATTGCGGCATCCGATTTTCTTCCCGAACGGGCGTCGCAAATGCAGCACCTCGGGTGGATACGAAATCCACTACGAGGTCATTCCGGATCCGCCGGATTCCACCACGTCGGGCGTCGTGAATGTGCTGTTCGWGAAGAGTCCTTACCAGGACTACACGACCTTCTTGGGGTGATCCCTAATAAGGCAAATTCTCCTGCGCCGGCTGTCCAGGAACCGGCGCCGTTGGCGGAGGCTCCGCCTGCGCCGCGCTCTCCAGCTCGGACGCCGCCCGCGCGAACTCGGCCGACAGGGTCTCGTAATAGCCGTTGCGCGGATCGGGCGTGGTCTGGGGCGCCGGGTCGGGCAGCAGCCAGTCGAAGTCGCGCACCGCCAGGGTCTGGTGGGCGGTCAGCATGAAGCGGCGCCAGATGCTGGCCGGGATGTCGCCGCCGACCACCTTGTTCATCGGCTTCTCGTCGTCGTTGCCGACCCAGACTCCGGTCACGTAGTCCGGAGTGAAGCCGACGAACCAGGCGTCGCGCCAGTTCTGGCTGGTGCCGGTCTTGCCCGCGGTCGGACGTCCGAAGGCGGCGCGCTTGGCCGTGCCCTGCGAGACCACCTTCTCCATCATCTTCACCATGATGCTGGCGTGGCCGATGTCGTAGACGCGGCGCTCGGCGGCCGGCGGCTGGTGGGCGAAGACGGGCTGGCCGCCCTGGGTGGTGATCGACTCGATCACATGGGGCTCCAGCCGCACGCCGCCCTGCTGGAAGACCTGGAACCCCGAGGTCAGCTGCAGCAGGTTCACCTCGTACGAGCCCAGGGCCACCGACAGGTCCGGCGCGGGCGGCAGGCTGGTGATGCCGAAGCGGCGGACCAGGTCGCCGATCGCGGCTCCGCCGGCTTCCTTGCCCAGCTTCACCGCCACGGTGTTGGTCGAGGTGATCAGGGCCTGCTCGACGGTCATCGGCCCGCGATAGCCGCCGCTGTAGTTTTCCGGCGCCCAGTTGCCGAACTTCACGGGTTCGTCGACCCGGATGTCGGTCGGCAGCACGCCCTTCTCGACGGCGGCGGCGTAGATGAACGGCTTGAACGTCGAGCCGGGCTGGCGCTTGGCCTGGACGGCGCGGTTGAACGGGCTCTCGCTGTAGCTCGTGCCGCCGACCATGGCCCGGATGGCCCCGTCGGCCGACAGCGACAGCAGGGCCGCCTGGCTGGCGCCCGAGCGGGTGGTCTCGGTGGCCATGGTCTGGCGCACGACCTCGGCGCCCTCGTGCTGAAGCACCGGATCGATGGTCAGGCGCACGATCAGGTCCGGTGCGTTCTGGCCGGCGATCTTCACGGCCTCGGTGGTGGCGTAGTCCAGCACCCAGCCGTAGTCGCCCTCGTCCTGCAGGGCCAAAGGCGACAGGCGCGGGGTGTCGTCCAGCGCGCGGCTCTCCTGCTCGGGCGTGATCCAGCCTTCCTTGCGCATATTGGCCAGGATCAGGCGCGAGCGGGCCAGGGCGCGCTCCATGTCGTTGGTCAAGGCCAGGCGTGAGGGGGCCTTGGGCAAGCTGGCCAGCRGGGCCGACTCCGACAGGGTCAGCTGGCTGGCGGGCTTGCCGAAATAGGTCTGGGAGGCGCCGTCGACCCCGTAGGTGCCAGCCCCGAAATAGATGCGGTTCAGATAGAGCTCGAGGATCTCGTCCTTGCTCAGCACCTGCTCCAGCTTCCAGGCCAGCAGCATCTCTTGCAGCTTGCGCTTGACCACGCGGTCGGGCGTCAGGAACAGGCCCTTGGCCAGTTGCTGGGTCAGGGTCGAGGCGCCCTGCTTGGTGCGTCCGCCGCGCCAGTTGACCCAGGCGGCCCGGACAATGCCCTGGGCGTCGATGGGGCCATGCTTGTAGAAGCGCCGGTCCTCGGCGGCCAGGAAGGCCAGGGGGACATAGTTGGGCACGCCGCCCAGGGTGATGCGCTGGCCATAGCGCGGGCCGCGCGTGGCGATCACCTGGCCGTTGCGGTCCTCGAAGCGGATGCCAGGCGCGCGGTTGACCGCGAACAGCGCCTCGCGCGAGGGCAGCTGTGGGGCGTCCTTCAGATATTTGAACCAGACGTAGCCGGCCCCGCCGCCGACGGCCAGCACCCCGGCCAGCAGCGCGACCAGCACCACGCCCCAGATCCAGCCCCACTTGCGCGCCTTCTTCTTGGCGGCGTGATGCTTGAGGTCGGCGCGGAACGGCTCCTCGGGCGGGGGAGGGGATGCAGGCGGCGGCGCGGCCGCGGCCGGGGGCGAGAGGCGGAACGGGTCCTGCAGCGGCGGCTCCGGAGCCCATGGATCATGAGAGGGGGGATCGTGAACGGCGGGATCGTGCGGCGGCGTCGGCGGCGACGCGCCAGCGCTCGGCGCCGACGCGGGTTTGCGCGGCTCCTTGTCGTCGAACTTGTAGGGTGGCAGCGTCCAGTCGTTCACGGTTTGCGTCAGGCTCTATTTGGTCGCCGGGTAAATCGGGTTTAGGACGGCGACATGACGCCACGCAAACCTTTCTGGGAGACGAAGACGCTCTCCGAGATGACCGTCCCCGAGTGGGAGAGCCTATGCGACGGCTGCGGTCTCTGCTGCCTAGTTCGCTTCGAAGACGAAGACACCGGCGAAATCATCCCCACGCGGGTGCATTGCCAGCTGTTCGACGAGCATCTGTGCCGATGCAAGGACTATCCGAACCGCCGCAAGACGGTGCCGGACTGCATCAAGCTGACGCCGCACAACATCGAGGACCTGGAGTGGATGCCGCCCTCGTGCGCCTATCGCCGGATCCATGAGGGCAAGGACCTGCCGCTCTGGCACCCGCTGATCACCGGCGATCCGGAGAGCACGCACAAGGCCGGCGTGTCGGTGCGTGATCAGACGGTGTCGGAACTCAGCTTCGTCGACGCCGAGGACGCCATGGACTTCGTCGCGACCGACCTGATGCGCGACCGCGGGGACGACCTGTACGAGCCGGAGGAGGACTGACGGGCTAGGACGCCCCCTCCGTCTCGTCGCCTATCGGCGCCGATCCACCTCCCCCGTTACACGGGGCAGGAGGGTGAGGCCGCTTCCTCCTCACCCGTAGCGAAGCGTACGGGGGAGGTGGCGCGATGCGGATACGCATCGTGACGGAGGGGGCGCTTGCGGGCGCGGCCAACCTCCCCATCTCCGGTACAGCTTCCACCGGACACCGCTCGCATGTCGCTGCTGCTTGCTGCCCTGATCGGGCTCTTGGCCTTGGTCRTCGCCCGAAACCCGGGCGGCAGACTCTGGCGCATGCTGGTCGAGGCGTCGGCGCGCTGGCTCGACACGATGACCTGGCAAAGGGCGCTGGCCGCCGCGATCGTGCTGGGCTTCGCCATCTTCGCCGCCGAGCTGATGATCGCCGACCTGGTCTGGGTGCTGGCCTTCGACATCGCCGGCTGGGTCGAGCTATTCGCGGCGACCCTGATCGTCACCCGGCTGGCGCCCGGCTGGCGGGGGTTCAAGGCCCATGCCGCCAGGACCATTCAGCGCCGGTTCGCAGCCCGGCCGCGCGCCGCGCGGGGCCGGCGGATCCGCCGTCCGGCCAAGGCTTCCGACGACCCGGACCCAACTTGGGCTTTCGCCTGACCTCTAGACACAGAAAAAGCCGGCCCGCGATCGCGGAACCGGCTTTTCGTCGCCCTTACGGCGAGAAGCGCGAGGCTTCTTATTTCTTCGTGAAACCGGCGAACTTGGCGTTGAAGCGCGAGACGCGGCCGCCGCGGTCCATCAGGTGGGCGTTGCCGCCCGTCCACGCCGGGTGGGTGCGCGGATCGATGTCCAGCGCCAGCGTCGCGCCTTCCTTGCCGTAGGTCGAGCGCGTTTGATAGCTCGAGCCGTCGGTCATGGTGACGGTGATGAAGTGATAGTCGGGGTGAATGTCTTGTTTCATGGCGGCGATCCGGACCGACTACGGCGGCGACTGAAAATGGTGAGTGAGGGCCGCCCGCGTACGTGCGGGGTGGCCCTCGAAGACGCGCGGCTATAAAGAACCCGCGCGATTTTGGCAAGGGACTGTTGATGACCGACGTGAACGGCGGCGAGCAAAAGGCCGACGGCCGACCCGGCGCGGGGGCCGAACTGGTCCAGAGCATGGCCGAGGCCGGAGCCCGCCGCGAGCGCCGCAAGGACATCCGTCCCCTGGCCCATCTGCTGCCTTTTGTCAGCGCCCACAAGGGCGACGGCCTGGCGGCGGGCTTCTTCCTGCTGTTCTCGACCGGCGCGACCCTGGGCCTGACCGCCGCCTTCAAGGCGGTGATCGACCACGGATTCGCCAAGGGCGGCGAGGCGCAGATCAACAATGCCTTCGTCGGCCTCGGCGCGGTCGCCCTGGTGCTGGCCATCGCGACGGCCTGTCGATTCTTTTTCATCAGCCGCCTGGGCGAGCGCGTGGTCGCCGACCTGCGCCGGGCGCTCTATGGCCACACCCTGGGCCTGGACCAGGCCTATTTCCTGAAGACCCGTACGGGCGAGGTGCTGTCGCGCCTGACCACCGACGTCGTCCTGATCGAGCAGTTGGTCGGCGCCTCGGCCTCGATCGCCCTGCGCAATATCCTGAGCCTGGTCGGCGGCCTCGGCTACATGGCGGTGGTCTCGCCCAAGCTGGCCGGGTTCATCGCCCTGATGGTGCCGGTGATCCTGGCCCCGATGTTCTTCCTGGGCCGCCGGGTGCGCAAGCTGTCGGCCACCGCCCAGGACAAGTTCGCCGACGCGGTCGGCTATGCCGGCGAGAGCCTGGACGCGCTGGAGACCGTGCAGGCTTTCGGGCGCGAGGCCGCCTCGACCGGGCGTTTCGGCGAGGCGGTGGACACCGCCTACCGGGCCTCGGTGCGCCGGATCACCGCCCGGGCTAGCATGACGGCCATGGTCATCACCCTGGCCTTCGGCGGCATCACGCTGTTGCTGTGGACCGGCGCGCGCCTGGTGCTGTCGGGCGAGATGACCGGCGGCACCCTGGCCCAGTTCGCCATGCTGGCGGTGATGTCGGCCGGCTCGATCGGGGCCCTGGGCGAGGTCTGGGGCGACGTCCAGAAGGCCTCCGGGGCCATGGACCGCATCGCCGACCTGCTGAACGCCAAGCCCGACATCGCCGCCCCGCCGGCGCCCACGGCCCTGCCGGTTCCGGCCCGCGGCGCGATCGCTTTCGAGAACGTGATCTTCGCCTATCCTGGCCGCCCGGACCTGCCGGCCCTGAACGGCTTCGACCTGGCCGTGAAGCCCGGCGAGACGGTCGCCCTGGTCGGTCCCTCGGGCGCGGGCAAGAGCACCGTCCTGCGGCTTCTCCTGCGCTTCTATGACCCGCAGAGCGGCGCCATCCGCCTGGACGGCGTTGATCTGCGCGACGCCGAGCCCGAAGAGGTGCGGGCTCGCATGGCCCTGGTGGCCCAGGACTCGCCGCTGTTCTCCGGCTCGGCCCTGGACAACATCCGCTTCGGCCGCGAGGACGCCACCGACGCCGAGTTGCGCGCCGCCGCCGAGGCCGCCCAGGCGTCCGGCTTCCTGTCCGCCCTACCCCAAGGCTTCGACACTCCTGTCGGTGAGCGCGCCAAGACCCTGTCGGGCGGTCAGCGCCAGCGCCTGGCGATCGCCCGCGCCCTGGTTCGCCAAGCCCCGATCCTGCTGCTGGACGAGGCCACCAGCGCCCTCGACGCCGAGAGCGAGCGCCTGGTGCAGCAGGCCCTGACCGCCGCCATGGAAGGCCGCACCACCCTGGTCATCGCCCACCGCCTGGCCACGGTGCTGAAGGCCGACCGGATCGTGGTGATGGAGAACGGCCGCGTCGTCGAGCAGGGCACGCACGCCGAACTGTTCGCCAAGGGCGGGCTTTACGCGCGCCTGGCCAGCCTGCAGTTCGGGGTCGAAGCGGCGTAGAGGGGCGGCGACCCTTCTCCCGCGAGGGAGAAGGGAAAGTTCGCTAGCCCAGCTTGGCCAGATCCTCGTCGCTGATGTCCTCGTTCGAGTACACCGCCTGGACGTCGTCGTCCTCGTCCAGCAGGTCGAGCAGCTTCATCAGGGTGGCGACGCTGTCGCCGGTGACCGGGACCTGCATCTTCGGACGCCAGGCGATCTTGGTGTTCGACGCCGCGCCGAACTTGGCTTCCAGGGCGGCGGCCACCTCATTGAGATCCTCAAAGGCGGTGTAGACCGTGTGGCCCGCGCCTTCCTCGTCCATGTCCGAGGTGACGTCGTCGGCGCCGGCCTCGATGGCGGCTTCCATCATGGCGTCTTCCGACGCGATCTTGGCCGGATAGCTGATCTGGCCGACGCGGTCGAAGTTGAAGGTCACCGAGCCGGTGGCCCCCATGTTGCCGCCCATCTTGGTGAAGTAGGAGCGGACATTGGCGGCGGCGCGGTTCTTGTTGTCGGTCAGCACCTCGACAATGATGCCGACGCCGCCGGCGGCGACGCCCTCGTAGCGGATTTCCGAATAGTCGGCGGCGTCGCCCATCTGCGACTTCTTGATCGCGCGGTCGATGACGTCCTTGGGCAGGCTCTCGGCCTTGGCGTTGTTCACGGCCAGGCGCAGGCGCGGATTCATGGCCGGATCGGGCAGGCCGGTCTTGGCGGCCACGGTGATTTCCCGCGACAGCTTGGAGAACAGCTTCGACCGCGCGGCGTCGGCGCGGCCCTTGCGGTGCATGATGTTCTTGAATTTCGAGTGGCCGGCCATTCGGAGGCTCTGTCTCTGATCTGAAAATGGAGTGTGGGCGCTTCTAGCGTCCGCGGACGGGTTTTGTCACCCCCAGGCGCCTTTCTGGGAGGGTTGCGAGGCGGCCCACAGGATGATAGTTAGGCGTTGACTTAAGTATCTGGAGGGTCCGCCATGAGCCTGTCCTTGCACGCCCATCCGCTGGCCTCGTTCTGCTGGAAGGTGCTGATCGGCCTCTACGAGAACGACATCGCCTTCGAGAACGTGCTCGTGGACCTCGGCGACCCGGTCGGGCGCGCGGCGTTCCTGAAGCTGTCGCCGATGGGCAAGATGCCGGCCCTGCGTGATGCGGCTCGCGACGAGACCATGATCGAGACCAGCGTCATCCTCGACTATCTGGACACCCACTATCCAGGGCCGATCCGCTTCGTGCCCAAGAACCCGGACTTCGCCTGGCGGATGCGGTTCTGGGACCGGTTCTTCGACAACTATGTCCAGACGCCGATGCAGAAGATCGTCGCCGATCGTATTCGGCCGCCGGAAGCCAAGGACGGGTTCGGGGTCGACGAGGCCTACGCGCAGCTGGCGCTCGCCTGCGACCACCTGGAGACGGAGCTGGCCGACGGCCGGACCTGGATGTTGGGCGACTTCGGCCTGGCCGACTGCGCGGCCATGCCGGCGCTGTACTATGCCGACAAGGTCCAGGCGTTCACGGGCCGCTGGCCGCTGTGCCTGGCCTATCTGGAACGGCTGAAGGCCCGGCCCTCGGTCCAGCGCGTGCTGACCGAGGCCGAGCCGTTCTTCAAGTTCTTCCCGGAGGCCTAAGCCACTTCCAGCGCCACATCCACGTTGCCGCGCGTGGCCTTGGAATAGGGGCAGACCGCGTGGGCGGCGTGCAGCAGCTTCTCGGCGGTCTCGCGGTCCAGTTCCGGAGCGTTCAGCTTCAGGCGGACGCCGACGTGGAAGCTGGTCTCGTCCTTGATCAGGTCGACCTCGGCGTCGAGGCTGTGCTCGCCCAGCTTGACGCCCTGGTTGCGGGCGACGAGGCCCAGCGCGCCCAGGAAGCAGGCGCTGTAACCGGCCGCGAACAGCTGCTCAGGATTGGTGCCGTTGCCGTCGCCGCCCATCGACTTGGGGAAGGCCAGCTTGACGTCCAGATGCCCGTCGTCGGACTTGGCGGTCCCGTTGCGGCCACCCACGGCGTGGGCATGAGCGGTGTAGATRGCGTCAGTCATGGGGAGGCTCCGTTTGGGGGAGCCTGGATCATGCGACCGGAGATGTGACGGCCGCAATGTCTGAATCCCTCTCTCATGGAGAGAGGGAGGGGCCCGCGCCGAAGGCGTGGGAGGGTGAGAGGGTACATCCTGTCAGAGACGAAGCGCGGCTATGATTTGGGATTTTCCGGCTGGCGGTGAAACCCCTCACCCTCCCATCGCTACGCGACGGGCCCTCCCTCTCCCTACGGAAGAGGGATGTATTGAGCGAGCCGTCCGCCCACCCGGATCGGCTCCACGCGCTTCGCCAGGCCGGTGCGGTCGTCGGTCTCGACGAACACGCCGCACACCGTCGCGGGGCCCGAGGCCGGCGTATACCGCCCGCCGCTGATCTTGGTGGTGAAGCGGCGCAGCGGCTCGTCCTTCTGGTTGCCGATCACGCTGTCATAGTCGGCGCAGGCGCCGGCGTCGGTCTGGTAGGCGGTGCCGCCGGGCAAGACCTGGCAGTCGGCGGTCGGGACGTGGGTGTGGGTGCCGACCACCAGCGAGGCGCGGCCGTCGCAATAGTGGCCCATGGCCATCTTCTCCGACGTCGCCTCGCAGTGCATGTCGACGATCACCGCGTCGGCCACCTGGCCCAGCGGGGCCTTGTCCAGCTCGCGGTCGGCGGCGGCGAACGGGTCGTCCATGGCGTCCATGTGCACCCGGCCCAGCAGGTTGACGACGAACACCGTCTTGCCGCTCTCGGTCTGGAACAGGTGGCTGCCGCGCCCCGGGGCGTCGGACAGGATCGGGTAGTTGGCCGGACGGATCAGGCGCGGTTCGCGGACGATGTAGGTCAGGGCCTCGCGCTGGTCCCAGCTGTGGTTGCCCAGCGTCAGGCAGTCGGCCCCGGCCTCGAACAGCTCGCGGGCGGTGTTCTCGGTGATGCCGAACCCGGCCGCGGCGTTCTCGGCGTTGATGATCACGAACTCGAGGGAGAGCCGGCGGCGAAGGTCAGGCAGATGGTCGGCCAGGCCGTCACGGCCCGACTTGCCGACGACATCGCCGAAGAAGGCGAAACGCATCAGAAGTCCCAGAAAAACGACATACAGTGAGCCGTCAGCGGCCCATGTCCTTGACGGTCCTATACTCTTTTTCGGTGAGAATGGCGTCCAGCCTTTGATCGTGCGGCTCGTGCGGCAAATTCTCCGTCTGCTGACCGCTGTAGGCCAGGCCGATCACGAATACCGGCTTGCGGGCCCGCAGGGCTTCCAGCGCCCGGTCGTAGTAGCCGCCGCCCTGTCCCAGGCGCACGCCGTCCGCCTGGAAGGCGAGAAGCGGGGTGATCACCAGGTCCGGCTCCAGCGCCGGCTGCTCCGGCGGGGGCGACCGCAGGCCGATGGCGTCGTGGACCAGCGGCTGGGCCGGGTCCCAGGCGCGGAACACCATGTGGCCGGTCTCGGCATCCTCGACCGCGGGCAGGGCCAGGGACCAGCCGGCCTCGCGCAGCTGGTCGGCCAGGAGGCGCGGCGACATCTCCGAGCCCAGGCCGTGATACAGCGCGGCCACCTTGCCGGACGGATCGGGAAAGAGCTCGGCCAACGGCTCGCGCGCCACCTCGGCGATCATCCAGTCGGCCTCGGGATGCTCCAGGGCCAACTGCTTGCGCTGGTTGCGCAGGAAGACGCGCAGCGCGGTCTTGGCCACGACGGGGTCGTTGATCGTCATATGCTGCTTATAGGAGAAAGGTGGCGGCGCCGCGAAGAACCGTGAAGACGTTTCAATCCACTCGAACCTGTTAGTAACAGGTGGGCCCCGTGTTCCCGCAGCCACGGCCACGGGAGGGAACAGGTCCCGATAGAGAGATTAAGGTCCCTGGGAATAGAAATCTTCGACGAGAGCCACAGCAAGACCCGCCGTTGAACAAGATAGGGCTTCGGGAGGCGGAAAGCCAGGGGCGCAGTGACGCGGGTCTGAAAGATGCTCCCCTTTCGGGGGAGCTGTCGCGAAGCGACTGAGGGGGCTAGCTGGACAGAGGCCGCATTAGCCCCCTCCGGCCCTCTGGGCCACCTCCCCCGCTACGCGGGGGAGGATCTGGATCACTCCGCCGCCAGCTTCTCGATCTTCTCGGCCGCGGCGTCCAGAGCCCGGATGGCGGCGATCTCGGCCTTGGTGCCGTCCTGCTGCATACGGAGGATCTCGGCGTTGGCGTGGGCCAGGCGCAATTTCATGTCGGACAGCTCGTCGGCCAGCAGCAGGGCGCCCATCAGGAACAGCCGGGTCTCGCCCAGCTGGCCGACATCCTGGCTGACCTGGCGGACCTGACGGTCGAACAGCCGGGCCAGCTCGGTTAGGTGCGGCTCCTGGCCGTCCTCACAGCCGACCATGTAGGGACGGCCGTTCACGTGGATGGTCACCTGGGACATGGTCACGCCTCCTCGGGATCGTCGAACAGGTCGTCCTCGGACGCCGGAACCACAGGATCGTCGTCGTGGTCATGATCGTCGTTGGCCACGGCCTCGTCGCCGAGGGCGGCGCGGATCTCGGCGATGGCGCGGCCCAGCGCCACCGAGGCCTGCTCGCCGGCCTCCTCCAGCGCCTTCTCGCGCTCGTGGGCCGCTTCCAGTTCGACGAGCAGGCGCGCGCGTTCGTCGTCGTCAAACAGCCCCGGCGCGGCGCCCGCGACCAAGCCAACCGGGGGGGCGGGCGCACGTGCGGCCTCGGCGGCCTTGGCCGCCAGACGCTGTTCGAGCTGGCTCACCGCCCGTTCCAGGCGGCGCACGGCGAGGTCGAGGGCCGTACCGTCGGCCGGGATCATCGGCGAATTTCCATCATGCAACGCAACATATAGATCGAGCCCGTCTAAGCCATACGGCGGGGCGAGATTTGGGCGATACAGTGCCCATAGCAGCATTTGTCCTCGCCTGTCCGCGTCGCGGAGGGGCTCTTCCCCATATTTGCGGCGCCGAAATCCGCTCGCTTTCAGCTATCGGTCTGGCGGTGTCAGTTTCTCGGGCTTGACTTCGCGCCTTTTCCCCGCAAAACGCGCACCCAAATAGGGAACGTCGGTCGACACCGGCTGGCGGCCATAACAGGAGAACGACCCATGGCTATTCGCGTCGCCATTAACGGCTTCGGCCGCATCGGACGTCTGGTCCTGCGCTCCATCGCCGAGCATGGTCGCCGCGACATCGAGGTCGTCTCCATCAACGACCTGGGCCCCGTCGAGACCAACGCCCACCTGCTGCGCTACGACAGCGTCCACGGCCGTTTCCCGGGCGTCGTCACCTCGGGCGAGGACTGGATCGACGTCGGCATGGGCAAGATCAAGGTCACGGCGATCCGTGATCCCAAGGACCTGCCGCACAAGGATCTCGGCGTCGACATCGCCTTCGAGTGCACCGGCATCTTCACCGCCCGCGACAAGGCCGCCCTGCACCTGGAAGCCGGCGCCAAGCGCGTGCTGGTCTCCGCGCCCGCCGACGGCGCCGACAAGACCATCGTCTACAAGGTCAACCACGAGACCCTGACCGCCGACGACATCGTCGTCTCGAACGGCTCGTGCACCACCAACGCCCTGGCCCCGGTGGCCAAGGTCCTGCACGACCTGGTCGGCATCGAGCGTGGCTACATGACCACGATCCACAGCTACACCGGCGACCAGCCGACGCTGGACACCATGCACAAGGACCTCTACCGCGCCCGCGCCGCGGCCCTGAGCATGATCCCGACCTCGACCGGCGCCGCCAAGGCCCTGGGCCTTGTTCTGCCGGCCCTGAAGGGCAAGCTGGACGGCTCGTCGATCCGCGTCCCGACCCCGAACGTCTCGGTCATCGACCTGAAGGTCGTGCCCTCGCGCGACACCACGGTGGACGAGGTCAACACCGCCCTGAAGGCCGCCGCCGACGGCGACATGAAGGGCGTGCTGTTCACGACGACCGACCCGCTGGTCTCGTCGGACCTGAACCACATCGCCGCCAGCTCGACGGCCGCCCTGCCCCAGACCCAGGTCATCGAGGGCAAGCTGGTCCGCGTGCTCAGCTGGTACGACAACGAGTGGGGCTTCGCGACGCGCATGAGCGACACCGCTCTCGAGATGGCGAAGTTCCTGTAGACAAACAAAACAGGGTCCCAGTTTCCTGGGACCCTGTCCTTGGTCAGGTCAGTGCCCTGATGATCGCAGCAATAGCCAAAAGGCAGGCAGCTACGTTCACATTTAAGGTCACTGACACGTTGCACCGAAAGGAGGACTTCATGGTCCTGATCCCTCGGATGGCAGCGCGCCGCCTATCCGGTAAGGGAAAAGCGGAATGGCCCGTTCACAACGAATACCCGTCGTTAGAACGATTATCGGTCCGCCCTTTACGTTCTAGACCGTATCGGGCGTCACTCGTTGATCACCGCGCAAACTCGAGGCTCCCCGTTGCCGGGACTTGAGCGCTACGGACGAGGTTTTACTGTGCTCCATCCCAGTTTCCTCCGGGCGAGTTGGGAGGTATCCAGCGATCAAACCGGGCTCCCCAGCAACGTGATAGTCGCCGATTCTCTCTGTCCGCCGCAAGAACTTTAAGAGAACAAAAAGCTTCCTCCTCCTCTTGGTGACTCCCATGACCTTCCGCACCCTCGACACCGCCGACCTCGCCGGCAAGCGCGCCCTGGTCCGGGTGGACTTCAATGTCCCCGTCGATGGCGGCAAGATCACCGACGACACCCGCCTGCGCGCGGCCCTGCCGACCATCGCCTACCTGTCCAAGCAGGGCGCCAAGGTGGTGCTGCTGGCCCACTTCGACCGCCCCAAGGGCAAGGTCGTGCCGGAGATGAGCCTGGCCTTCGTGGCCGAGCCGCTGAGCAAGCTGCTGGAGCAGCCGGTCGCCTTCGCCGACGACTGCGTCGGCCCGGCCGCCGCCGAAGTGATCAACGGCCTGGAGAACGGCGGCGTCGCCCTGCTGGAGAACGTCCGCTTCCACGCCGGTGAAGAAAAGAACGACGCCGCGTTCGCGGCCGCCCTGGCCGCCAACGGCGACCTCTATGTCAACGACGCCTTCAGCGCCGCCCACCGCGCCCACGCCTCGACCGAAGGCCTGGCCAAGCTGCTGCCGGCCTATCCGGGCCTGTCGATGCAGCGCGAGCTGGAAGCGCTGGACGCCGCGCTCGGCAATCCGAAGAAGCCGGTGATCGGCATCGTCGGCGGCTCCAAGGTCTCGACCAAGCTGGACCTGCTCAACAACCTGGTCGCCAAGCTGGACCGTCTGGCGATCGGCGGCGGCATGGCCAACACCTTCCTGTTCGCCCAGGGTCACGATGTCGGCGGCTCGCTCTGCGAAAAGGACCTGGCCGACACCGCCCGCGAGATCATCGAAAAAGCCAAGGCCGCCGGCTGCGAGCTGCTGCTGCCGGTCGACGTCGTCGTGGCCAAGAAGGTCGCTCCCGGTGTTGAGACCGCTGTCCGCGCGCTGAGCGAAGTCCTAGCCGACGACCTGATCCTGGACGCCGGCCCCGAGAGCGCCAAGCGCCTGCTGGCCGCCATGGACCAGAGCCTGACCCTGATCTGGAATGGTCCGCTTGGCGTTTTCGAAGTCCCTCCGTTCGACGAAGCGACCGTTTCGGCGGCGAAACATGCCGCTTTCCTGGCGAAATCGGGTAAGATCGTGGCAGTCGCGGGGGGCGGTGATACTGTCTCCGCGTTGAACCACGCGGGCGTGTCGGCCGATTTCACCTTCGTCTCGACCGCCGGCGGCGCGTTCCTCGAATGGATGGAAGGCAAGACGCTTCCAGGCGTCGCCGCCTTGAATAATTGACCGACTTCGTTGGCGCGGATCGTGCAGATCCGCGTTCAACCTTGATAGAACAGGCCCGGGCAGAGAACGCACAAGCGTCACGGCCCCAAAAACAAGAAACGACTTAAGCCTCACTTCACGCTTGCAGGAGAGAAATACGTGGCTCGCATTACGTTGCGACAGTTGCTGGACCATGCCGCCGAGCATGAGTATGGGCTTCCCGCCTTCAACATCAACAACATGGAACAGGGCCTGGCGATCATGGAGGCGGCCGAGGCCGTCAACTCGCCGGTCATCATCCAGGCGTCGCGCGGTGCGCGGAACTACGCCAACGACATCATGTTGGCCAAGATGATCGACGCTCTGGTCGACATCTATCCCCATATCCCGGTGTGCATGCACCAGGACCACGGCAACGGCCCGGCGACCTGCGCCACGGCGATCCAGTACGGCTTCACCTCGGTGATGATGGACGGCTCGCTGATGGAAGACGCCAAGACCCCCGCCACCTACGAGTACAATGTCGAGGTCACCCGCAAGGTGGTCCAGATGGCCCACAGCTGCGGCGTCTCGGTCGAAGGCGAGCTGGGCGTGCTGGGTTCGCTGGAAACCGGCATGGGCGAGGCCGAGGACGGCCACGGCTTCGAGGGCAAGCTCAGCCACGACGAGTTGCTGACCGATCCCGACCAGGCGGTCGACTTCGTCCAAGCCACCGGCGTCGACGCCCTGGCCATCGCCATGGGCACCAGCCACGGCGCCTACAAGTTCACGCGCAAGCCGGACGGTGACGTCCTGGCCATGAACGTGATCGAGGAAATCCATCGCCGCCTGCCCAACACCCACCTGGTGATGCACGGCTCGTCCAGCGTTCCGCAGGACCTGCAGGACATCATCAACCAGTACGGTGGCGAGATGCCCCAGACCTGGGGCGTGCCGGTGGAAGAGATCCAGCGCGGCATCAAGCATGGCGTGCGCAAGGTCAATGTCGACACCGACAACCGGATGGCCATCACCGGCGCCATCCGTAAGATCCTGGCCGAGAAGCCGCACGAGTTCGACCCGCGCGCCTATCTCAAGCCCGCCAAGGAAGCCATGCGCAAGGTCTGTCAGGCGCGCTTCACCGAGTTCGGCTCGGCCGGCTGGGCTGACAAGATCAAGCCGCTGTCGACCGCCGTCATGGCCAAGCGCTACGTCAAGGGCGAGCTGGACGCCAAGTTCGGCGCCGGCGCGGCCAAGGCCGCCGCCGAGTAAGGCTTACGAACCATCGAAGAAGCGAGGGGCCTTCCGGAGCGATCCGGGAGGCCTTTTCTATTCGGCCGCGACCAGGCGGCGGCGGGTCAGCAGCGTGATCGCCACCGCCCCGACGCCGCCGCTGACCAGCATGGCCAGGGTGAACCAGACGCCGACGAAGGCGTAGGTCTCTTGCCCGCAATGCAGGCCGTCGATGGTTCCGGCGACACCGCCGCAAAAGAGACCGCAGGCGAAACCGGTGGCGGCTGGCCGCTCCAGGTCGACGCGGCGCAGGCCGGCCACGGCCAGGGCCAGCATTGGCGCGGCGATGACCAGGATGTCGCCCAGGCAGATGGCGCCGTTCGGCCAGTAGAGCGACGCCAGCGCGGATGAGGCCATGCCCGAGGCCTGGGCGGCGGCGGCGATCAGCATGGCGCAGGCGCCCGCTCCGGCCAGCGCCAGGGCCATGGCTCCGCCCGGTCTCGCGCGCGCCAGCCAGGTGGCGGCGACCAGAGCGCAGCCGGCGGCGCCGGCCGGATAGGCGGCCGCGATCCAGAAGAAGGGATGCGCCGCCGCGACCGGCAGATCCGGCCGCAGACCCAGCCACAGCAGGATCATCAGGACGCCCGCAAGGGCGCCGGCGGCGGCGATCTCGGCCAATCGCCAGGGCAGGGTCGCAGCCGACCAGATGGGCGCGCCGCCTCCCGCGCCACTCGCGGGAACGAGGGTTTCGTCGATCGTCACGCGCCTCTCCCCACAGAGAGCGGTTGCAGAAACGCTTATCGCGTCTCATTCGCGAAAAGCGTCCGGCACTTCAGTGGCGGAACGATGGTTTGTCAACCGACCGGAAGGCGACGGAACAAAGTTTGATCGACGGCGGCGCTGTCGCTGGAGGAGCGCCTACCAGCGTAGGGCCCAGCGCCCGATCAGCGCGCCCAGGGCCGCGGTCAGCAGGACGCCCAGGCTGTACCACAGCGCCACGAAGGTGAAGGTGTGCTCGGGGCAGTGCAGGCCATAGACCGTGGCCGCCACCCCGCCGGAGAACAGTCCCGTGGCGAATCCGGCCAGGGTCGGACGGGTCGGGGCCATGCCCCGCACGGTCCAGAGACCCAGGGCCAGCATCGGCAGCGACAAGGCCAGGATGTTGGGGCTGCAGCGGGTCCAGGAATGACCGCGCAGCATCCCCAGGGCCATCTGGATGTCGGGGCTCATCATCGCCTGGATCACGCCCACGAGCGCGAAAAGCCCCAGCACCACGCCGCCCAGGATCCAACCGCGCCGGCCAGAGCCGCCCGGCCGCGCCAGGCGCTCGATCGCCAGATAACCGGCGACGCCCAGCGCGCCCGTGTAGAGCGCCTTCATCCAGAACATGCCGCCGCGCATCGCCGGCATCAGGTCGGGACGGGTGTGCAGCCAGGCCAGCACCAGGATCAGCGCCGCCAGGGCGCCCAGGCCCGCGACCAGGGCCAGGCGGCGCGGCGGCGCGGGCCGAGCCTCGCCGGCGTCCGAGGCCAGGGCGTCGATCAGATCATCCGTCCGCACGGCGCATCCTTTCGGCCAGGGCCTTCAGCGCCCGGTGCAGGGCGACCTTGGCCGCGCCTTCGGAAATGCCTGCCCGGGCGCCCGCCTCCGCGAGGGAAAGGCCGGTCAGCTTGACGTCGGACACCAGGATCCGCTGCTTTTCCGGCAGGCTGGCCAAGGCGCGGTCCAGCTCGATGCCGACGCCCGGATCGGGCTCGTCGGCGGCCAGGAATTCGATGTGGTCCTCGATCGGCAGGGTCTGGCGGATCTTCCGTCGCCGCCAGTGGTCGATCAGCTTGTAGCGCGCCACCGCGTGGGCCCAGGCGGTGAACGACTGGGCGCTGTCCCAGGTCGACCGCTTGAGATGCACCGCCAGCAGCGTCTCCTGCACGAGATCCTCCACATCGCCAGGCGCGCCGGACATCCGTCGCGCGAAATAGGCGCGAAGCCGGATACCGAGAACGGCCAGACACTCGCGATAGGCGGCGGCGTCGCCATCCATCCCGCGCAGCATCAGCGCCTTCAAACGGGTTTCAGTATCCGTCACGCCAGCCCCTATTCGCGTGCGAGGGCCGGATGGTTACACGCTGTCGCGCCGCGCCGGAACCGCCTGGCGCCACGTGGCCGAAATTTTGTTCGCCGACCAATTTTGTTTGGAGCGGGTGTAACCTTCGCCCCGGAACCTTCGTATCCCCCATCGACCGGGCGGCGACAGGCCGCTCGGCGAGAGAAACGCTTCAAAGGAGCCCCCCATGAACCGCACCGCCACCACCGCCGCCCTCGCCGCCGTCCTCGCCCTCAGCGCCGGCATCTCGATGGCCGCCGCCGACGAACACAAGGCCAAGGGCGACACCGAAAAGTGCTACGGCGTCGCCAAGGCCGGCGAGAACGACTGCAAGGCGGGTGCGGGCACCTCGTGCGCCGGCACCTCGAAGGCCGACTACCAGGGCGACGCCTGGAAGATGGTCAAGAAGGGCACGTGCGTCACGATCAAGACGCCGACCGGCATGGGCTCGCTGACGCCGAAGGCCTAACGGCCGCCGCGGTCACTTGCCCCCTCCGCGCTTCGCGCTCCTCCCCCAGAGGGGGAAGAAGGGGCGCGTGTCTTCTTCCCCCTCCGGGGGAGGAGGGCCGCAGGCCCGGAGGGGGCGAGTAGGCCACCGCAAGGACTCCCCCATGAGCACCGCCGGCCTCGGCCTGAAGCCCCAGCACTATGACGACGCGTTGGCCAGCGACGCGGCCGGGCTGTGGTTCGAGGTCCATCCCGAGAACTACATGTCGGCCGGCGGATCGCGCTTGGCGGCGCTGGAGAAGGTCCGCGGACGCCGCCCCGTCTCACTGCACGGGGTGGGCCTGTCCCTGGCCGCCGACGCCGATCCGGACCGCGAGCACCTGGCCGCCCTCAAGCGCCTGGTCGACCGGTTCGAGCCGTTCGTGGTCTCCGAGCACTTGGCCTGGTCCACCCATCGCGGCGCGCACCAGCCCGATCTGCTGCCTTTCCCCCGCACCCAGGCCGCCCTGACCCGCATCGCCGCCAATATCGGCCGGATGCAGGACGCGCTGGGCCGCACCGTGCTGATCGAGAACCCGTCGCTGTACCTGCCGCTGACCGGCCACGACCTGGACGAGGTCGAGTTCCTGAAGGCCCTGGTCGGGCGAACCGGCTGCGGCCTGCTGGTCGACGTCAACAACGTCTTCGTCAGCGCCAGCAACCTGGGCTATGCGCCCGAGGCCTATCTGGACGCCATCCCAGCCGAGGCGGTTGGCGAGATCCACCTGGCTGGCCACGGCGCCGATGAAGGTGGTTCGGATCTTTTGATCGACACCCACGGCGCGCCGATCGCCGAACCGGTCTGGGCCCTCTACCGGCGGCTGATCCACCGCATCGGCCCACGTCCAACGCTCATTGAGCGGGATGACGACATTCCCGCCTTCGCGGTCCTGATGGCCGAGCGCGACCGCGCCGCCGGCGAGCTCGCCGCGCTGGAAACAGCCGATGCCTGAGCTGCTGGACTTCCAAGACGCCTTCGTCGCCGCCCTGGCCGGCGCGCCCTTGGCCCTGTCCCCGTGGCTGGCGCCGGGGGAGGGCGAGGCGGGCCTGGCCGTCTATCGCAACACGATCGCCAAGGGCTGCATCGACGCCCTGGCGGCCAATTTTCCGACCGTGCTGTCGATGGTCGGCGAAGACTGGTTCCGCGCCGCCGCCGCCCTGTTCGCCCGCGAGGTCCCGCCGGCCAGCGCCGCCTTGCTGGACTATGGCGAGGACTTCCCCACCTGGCTGGACCGCTTCCCGCCGGCCCTGGACCTGCCGTACCTGGCCGGGATCGCCCATCTGGACCGGCTGTGGACCGAGACTCTGTTCGCGGGCGAGGCCCCAGCCCTGACGGCCGAAGCGCTGTCGGCCCGGGCGCCGGAAGTCCTGGCGACGATGCGCCTGGCTCTGCATCCCAGCGTCCGCTTCGCCGCGTTCGAGGCCGGCCTGCCCAGCCTGTGGGTCGCCGCGCGCGACGGCGCCGAGGAGCTCGATCTCTCCGAGACGCCCGAGGCCCTGCTGCTGGTCCGCCGCGGCAGCGCGGTCCGAAGTCGGGTCGTCGGCGCCGCCGAGACCGAATTCCTGCGCGCCTGCCGCGCGGGCCAAACCTGCGCCGAGGCCGCCGAGCGCGCGGCCATGGCCGATCCCGATGTACCGCTTGCCCCCCTGTTCGCCGCCCTGATCGCCGACGGCGTGTTCGGCGGCTTCACCCTGGAAACCGACCGATGACCGCCAATACCTTGTCCTTGAGGGCGCCCCTCGACCTCTTCGCCCAGACCGCCCGCAAGCTGCTGACCGAAGACGTCCTGGCCCTCGTCACCCGCTTCGGCGTCGCCGCCATCTTCTTCCAGTCCGGCCGCACCAAGGTCGACGGGATCCTGCACATCACTGACGGGACCTATTCGCTGTTCGAGAGCGAGTACCACGTGCCCCTGCTGCCGCCGGCCGTGGCGGCCCACGCGGCGACCTATTCAGAGCACCTGTTCTCGATCCTGCTGGTGCTGGGCCTGTTCACGCGCCTGTCGGCCCTGGCTTTCCTGGGCATGACGGCGGTGATCGAGATCTTCGTCTATCCCGACGCCTGGCCGACCCACCTGTCGTGGGCGGGGCTGCTGCTGTTCCTGATCGCCCGCGGCGGCGGCAGGTTCAGCCTGGATCACCTGTTGCGGCTGCCCTGAGGTCGACAACGGCCGCCCGCGCGCGGTCAATCAGACCTCGCGGAGGGAGAGGCCGATGGCTCGGTTCTACTGGTTCCTGTGCCTGCCGGGCCTGATCCTGCCCTATGGCGCCTTCTTACCGTGGGTCGTGGACCACGGGCTCGCGCCGCGCCTGTTCGTGGCCGAACTGTTCTCGACCCGGATCGGCGCCTTCTTCGGCTGGGACGTCGTCGTCTCGGCCGTCGTGCTGCTGGGTTTCGCCGCCGTCGAGTCGCGCCGGCTAGGCCGCCATGTGCTGTGGCTGACCGCCGCCGCGACCCTGGTGGTCGGCGTCTCTCTAGGCTTGCCGCTGCTGCTGGCCCTGCGTGAGCGAACGCGCCCTGCGTCGGCTCAATGAATCGTCGGCATGCGCGGGATCGGCCGGCGCCACAGCTGGGCCGTCAGGGCGTTGGCCAGCCCTAGCCAGCCGAGGTCCGGAGCCGTGCCGCCGCCGACCTTGCGGGCCTCCAGGGCGTAAGCCGCCGAGGCCGCCAGCGAGGCCGTCGCCGCGCCCAGCTGGCCGCCGACCCGGCGGGCGCCCAGACCCAGCCACAGGGCGTTGAAGCCCTGCACCAGGCTCCAGATCGTCAGGGCCCGGGTGCGGGCGGGACTGGCCGGCGCGTTCCAGGTGCGCAGGCCCGACAGGGTCATGGCGATGAACAGCGGCGGCAGCAGCAGGCTGGTCAGCGGCTTGGGCTGATGGGCCACCGGCTCGTGCATCTCGGCGAATTCGACGGCGTACATCTCGTCGTCCAGCACGCGCTCGTGCCGACGGCCCATCATCATGGCCGCCACGATCGCGCCGCCGGCCAAGGCCGCGCCGACGGCGATCTGGGCCACGGGGTGATGCCCCTCCCGCCGATCGAGCTGGAACGCTTCGCGGCCGGCCAGGGCGCGCTCGCGCGACTTTCCGTTGGCGATATGCATGGCGGGACTCCCTCGTGAACTCGCAAGGTCAAACAGCCCAGCTGAACCTTGGTTCCAGCTTCAGCAGGGCCTGCGACCCATGATGGCGCAGACTGTCGGCGACGCCACGCGAAATCGCCTCAAACGATGCGCCTAGCCGTCTAAGCGGCTTGGTAACGGGCGGGGACCGGGCCAGCATGGCGGCGTGACCGTCGCCATCCGCTCCGCCCTACACGCCGAGATCGAAGCCGTTCGAGAGATCGAACGCGCCTCGGCCCAGCGTTTCGTCGGGCTGATGGACGCCATAGCGGCCGACGAGCCCTCGCCCGCCGCTCTGCTCGCCCAGCGATTGGACGACGGCGGCCTGCTGGTTGCGACCGTCGACGGCGTCCTGGCCGCCTTCGTGATGTTCCGCCCGCTGGAAGATCACGTCTATGTCGAGCAGATCGACGTTCTGCCGGCCTTCGCGGGCCGACGGCTGGGCGCGGCCCTGCTGGACGCTGTCTCCGAGCGCGCGCGGACCCTGGGCCTGGCCGGCCTGGCGCTGTCGACGTTCCGTGACGTGCCATGGAACGCGCCCTATTACCGGCGGCTGGGCTTCGTCGCGCTCAAGACGCTGACGCCGGGCCTGCTGGCCATTCGCGCCGAGCACCTGGCTCGGGGCCTCGACGAGGACCGACGGCTGTTCATGGCGCGCACCTCCAGAGACTAGTGGGTGCGGCAAGTTGGCGCACCATCCACGAGGAGTCGCGGTTTTTCCTTCCCTCGTAAGGCCCGACATTCGCAAGAGGTGTTCGGCCGAGAGCCTTCGCCTTAAAGTTTTCTTCAGCCGAAGCGCGGACTCTTTGTCGCAAGGGAATCGGGGGGATCGCCCAATGCGCTTGCGACTCGCGGGTGCGATGAATGTGTTCGGGGGCGCGCTCGCGATCGGCTTGATCGTGTTGATCGCCGCCTCGTGGAATGCCATCGCCACCGTCCGCATCGGCGGACCGCTCTACACCAAGATCGTGGCCGGCAAGGATCTGACGGCCGACATCCTGCCTCCGCCGCTCTATGTGATCGAGGCCTATCTCGACGCCCAGACCGCCTATCGCCTGCGCACCCCGGCCGAGACCGACAGCGCCGATAAGGAGCTGCGTCGCCTGAAATCCGAATACGAGGCTCGCGCCACCTATTGGCGAGCCTATGACTTCGATCCTCGCGTCAAGACCGTGCTGCTGGGCGCTTCGGACGCCGGCGCCCAGAAAGCTTGGGCTGCTTCGGACCGATTGATCCAGGCGTTGCGCGCCAATGACGGGCCTGGGGCCGACGCCGCCTTCGCGGAGATGACGGACGGCTATCGCGCCCACCGCAAGGCGATCGACGAGATCGTGCCGATGATCGCCGCCGACAACGCCGCCGTCGAGGCCGACGCGCGCCACCGCCAGATCGTGCTGGTCAGCATCATGGCCGGCTTGTGTGCTCTGCTGGGCGCGATCATCGTCGGCGGCGTCTGGAAGATGCGCCGGTCGATCGTCAATCCAATCCAGTCGATCACCGGCTACATGCGCGACCTGGCGGCCGGGGACTACGAGAAGCCCGTGCCGTTCGCGGGCCGGACCGACGAGCTGGGCGACATGGCCAAGGCTATCGAGGTGTTCCGCCAGAACGTCCTCGAGCGCCGCGCGATGCGCGAGGGACAGGAAGCCGCCCAGGCTCGTGACGAAGCCGAGCGGGCCGCGTCCGAGGCCGAGCGCCGCCATGGCGAGCAGGACCGGCGCGTGGCCATGGAGGCCCTGGGCCAGGGGCTGGACCGTCTGGCGTCCGGCGACGCCGCCTTCCGTCTGCCTAACGCCTTCGCGTCAGAATACGAGGCGCTGCGGACCGATTTCAACGCCACGGCCGAGAAGCTCAGCCGCACCCTTCACGACATCCAGGACGCCTCGAACGGGGTGGGGGCCGGCGCGGTCGAGATCGCCCAGGCGACCGACGACCTGTCGCGCCGCACCGAACAGCAGGCCGCCAGCCTGGAACAGACCGCCGCCGCCCTCGACGAGATCGTCGCCACGGTCCGCCAGGCCGCCGAGGGCGCCCAACGCGCCAACGGCATGGTCTGCGAGGCGCGCCGCGAGGCTCAGTCGACCGAGCGGGCCGTCGAGGACGCCGTCCGCGCCGTGGGCGAGATCGAGACGGCCTCGGCCCAGATCGGCAAGATCACCGGGGTGATCGACGAGATCGCCTTCCAGACCAACCTGCTGGCCCTGAACGCCGGGGTGGAAGCCGCCCGCGCGGGCGACGCCGGCAAGGGCTTCGCGGTCGTGGCCCAGGAGGTGCGGGCCTTGGCCCAGCGCTCGGCCGACGCCGCCAAGGAGATCAAGGGCCTGGTCGGCGCCGCCTCGGCCAAGGTCAGCGAGGGCGTTGGCCTGGTCGGTCAGACGGGCGTGGCTCTGGGCAGCATCATCACCCGGGTCGGCGAGATCTCGACCCTGGTCGGCGAGATCGCCACGGCGGCGCAGGAACAGGCCACCGGCCTTGGCCAGATCAACACCGCCGTCAATCAGATGGACCAGATGACCCAGCAGAACGCGGCCATGGTCGAGCAAACCACCGCCGCGGCCCACGCGCTGAAGAGCGAGGCCGGACGGCTGTCGGACCTGGTGGGCCAGTTCGACCTCGGCGCCGACACGGGTCGCCGGGCGGCTTGAACGAGGCTGGGGGTCGCGATYCTCCAGTTCCAGAGCCGAAGCTTCCGGATGAACAGGCTTCATAGCTTCAACGCTTAAGGCTCCATGCGCTGGACCGAGCGGGTTTGTCCGCTGGTGAGACCGCACTTCGGCGACGGCTTGCCGACGATCGCACTGACAAGCGATGCGAGACTCGCGCCGGCGCGCGCGGGGCGGCCATCTGCGCGGCGACAGGCGCTTGGCGCGCGGTGCGCTTCATCTCGAAAATTTGGCCTGACCACTTCTGGTAACTGGAACTTAGGTTCCAACTCTCGATCGAGTGCGAATTTTCGTGCCAGTCAAAAAGTGGAAATAAACTGTTTTAATACAATATGTTATGAAGCGTATTTCAAACTAGAAAAATATTTCATTCCCAAAAAGGCGTTTGTATGAGAAATGAAGGTGGGCTGGCCGGCGGGGAAAACGCGGAGAGGTCAGGCCAATAAGGGCCACCGATAAGACGGCCCAGCGCATGAGGAGGGTTATCGTGAGCTTCAAGAATCGCCCGGGCGGCGCCTTCAGGGCCGTGCTTTTATCCGCCACCGTCATGGCAGGGCTGCCGAGCCTCGCTGCCGCGCAGGCGGCCGCCGCCAATCCGACCGACACGCTCGAGGCGGTCGTGGTCACCGGCTTCAAGCAGAGCTACGCCAACGCGGTTCGCGCCAAGAAGACCGCCGTCGAAATCACCGACGGCATTTCGTCGGACGGCCTGGGCCGCTTTCCGGACCTGAACGTCGGTGAGGCGCTGCAGCGCATCCCGGGCGTGCAGATCAACCGCGAGGCCGAGGGCCGCGACGCCACCATCAACCTGCGCGGCATGCCGGGCGAATACGCTCGCACCACGCTGAACGGCCAGTCGTTCGCCGGCCCGGCGCTGCTGCGCGACAACCAGGGCTCGCCGCTGGGCGCGTTCAATTCCGACATCTTCTCGGCCTTCGTGATCGCCAAGTCGCCGATGGCCAACACTGTGTCCGGCGGCCTCTCGGGCAATGTCGACATGCAGATCGCCCCGGCGCTGTCGCGCAAGGACGGCGGCTTCATGAAGGTGTCGTACGAGCACAACACCCTAGGGGACCTGAACGCCCCGGCCGCCACCGTCGGCTACAACAAGCATCTGTCGGACACCCTCGCTGTGTTCGGGACGATCGCTTACAAGAAGGAAAACTTCCGCCGCGATACGGTCCGCCTCAACAACTACGACTATCTGACCTCGGCGATGACGGGCCTGACGCCCACCCAGTTCAACGCGGCTTACGGCCAATACTTTTCGCCGACCGCCTGCCCCACCAGCGCGACCTCGTACTGCCGCTCGCTGGGCCAGGCCCTGGGCCTCTCGCCGACCGCGGCGGCGGCCTATGTGACCAGCAACACCGGCGCGACCGGCAAGAACGGCGTCTGGGCCAACAGCGCCATCCGCCAGTACACCCGCATGAACGTCGGTAAGGTCTGGTCGGGTTCGGGCGGCCTCGAGTGGAAGCCGAACGACAACACCAAGGTCGGCCTGGTCGGGTTCTTCACCGACCGTAACCTGCCCGACACGACCCAGTACTTCCTGATCAACTACGTCGCCCCGGCCTCGACCCCGGGCGCGGGCACGGTGATCACCCCGACCGGCACGCCGATCAAGACCAATGACGACCGCTATCTCTACGAGAGCTATTCGTTCGACAACATGAACGCGCTGTCCTCGACGCGGCTATATTCACAGCGTCAAAAGTCGAACGGCGTCATTGGCAATGTCGACTGGAGCAACGACGAGTGGCGCCTGGCCGCCGTCTTGAGCCTGTCGTCGGGCTCCAACGCGTCGGTCGAGACCTCGGTCGACGTTGTCACCCCAACCCGCGCGGGCGGCAACGGCATTACCGGCTCGATCTCCACCGGCCTGGACGATATCGGCGGCTATTCCTACGTCACGCGTCCCAACCCGCAGAACTCGCTCGGTGCGGCGGGCACGACCTGGACCTGGGGCGGACCCAATGACCCCGTCTCGTACTACAACAACGGCACGTCGGCCAACAGCACGGCCCGCATCGGGATCGAAGGCTCGCAAAGCTACGCCAAGAATGAACTGAACAGCGCCGCCTTCGACGCCGAGCGTTTCGTCAAGTTCGGCCCGATCAAGAGCCTGCAGGCCGGCGTGCGCCTGGAGCGCGAGAAGTACGTCTCCACCGGTTATCGTGTCTTCGGCTACGGCGCCCAAGTGTCCAAGATCACGCCGGACATGTTGACGACCGCTCCGTTCGTAAAGGACTTCATGGGCGGTATCGCCGGCGACTACAGCCACAATTGGCAAACGCTGAAGATTCGAGATTTCCTGAACGCCGTCCAACCCGTTGCGGTGTATCCGGGCGGTGGCTTGTCGCCGACCGGCCTGAATATCCAGTACACGGACGGATCCTACTACGACAAGAACTTCACCAACGAGAACGAGATCAATCAGTTCTACATCCAGGCGAAGTACGACACCGAGATCTTCGGTCACGGCGTGCGCGGTAATTTTGGCGGCCGCTACGAAGACACCAAGAACACCATCACCACCTTGGACCGAAAAAGGCCGCCGACCGACTCGATCGGCTCGCCAAACGACTTCGTGACGGACCAGTACAAGAACAAGTACCACTACTTCCTGCCGTCGGCGATCTTCGTGGCCGACGTCACCGATGACCTGATCCTGCGCGGCGCCTACTACAAGACCTATGTTCGCCCGCACCCGCGCCAGTATTCGCCCGCCACCAAGATCAATCCCGGCCAGATTCTGAACAACGGACTGAGTTCGGGCTCGGTCAGCGTCTATGACGTCTCGGTGCAGATCGGGAACAACAAGCTGCGGCCCTATCTGGCCGAGTCGTTCGATCTGTCGCTGGAATGGTACAACCGCCCCAACGGCCTGATCTCGCTGGCCTATTTCCACAAGAACATCACCGGCCGCGTGGCCACGACCACCGATCCGTCGATCATCTGCCCGTCGGACGGCTCGACCTGGGGCTTCGGGGCCCTGTCGTGGGATGGCACCTACTGCAACGCCACCACCCTGGGCAGCGCCGCCAAGACGGTGCACGTCAACGCCAGCGGCGCCTATAACCTCGACAAGCCGACCACCGTCGAGGGCGTCGAGTTCAACATCCAGCAGAACTTGGACTTCCTGCCGGGCTTCTGGAAGAACTTCGGCGGCAGCTTCAACTACGCCTATACGACGTCCAAGAGCCCGTCGATCGCCCCGTTCCCGGGCATCTCCAAGCACAACATCAACGTCATCGGCTACTACGAGACGCCGAAGTACGGGTTGCGCGCCGTCTACAACTACCGCTCCGACTATCCGCTGAACGCCAATGGCACCTATACCGGCAGCGCCCGCTCGGTGCGGGCGCGTGGCCAGCTGGACCTCTCGGCATCCTACAACGTCAACGACAACGTCACCCTGTCGCTGGACGCCTACAACCTGACGAACTCGGCTCGCTTCGAATACGAAAACGACCACCGGGTGTCGCGTTGGGTCGACTACGATGGCCGCACCTTCACAGCGACGGCGCGCGCCACCTTCTAACCTTCACTCCCCGTGAAGCCACTGGGCTGGTCCCCGCCATTGGGGGCCAGCCTCTTTCTTCCAAGCGGAATAGCGTGCCGGCGACGCAGGACCTAGGCAGCGACGTGGGCTCTTGGCGCGGAGGTTCGCAGCAACAGCGGCGGGCGACCGGGTTCCCGCGAGCCGCCACCCGGATCAGCGCCATCATCGAGATGGGCTGACAACAGAGCGCCGCGCCCTCACGCGCGACGCCACTCCTCCTCCTTGCCCGTCGCGCAGGCCTGACATCCGCGCGGCGGGCGATCTTTTCTCTACCGGCCGGGGAGGGGACCGACCGGATCCGCCGGCGGAGGCTGATCAGCGCTCCGCCCTGGATCTCGACACTACGCTGGCAGTTCGCCGACCGCCGACTGCAGGTAGTTCTGCTCGCCCAGCGACTTCACCAGGCCCAGCTGCATCTCCAGGAAGTCGATGTGCTCCTCGGTGTCGCTGAGGATCTCACGCAGCAGTTCGCGGCTGACATAGTCGCGGGCCTGTTCGCACTGGATGATGCCGGGGATCAGGGTCTCGCGGCCGCCCAGCTCGACCTGCAGGTCGCTGGCCAGGCATTCGGGCACGGTCTCGCCGATCTTCAGCTTGTGCAGGTCCTGCAGGTTCGGCAGCCCCTCCAGGAACAGGATGCGGTTGATCAGCTTGTCGGCGTGTTTCATCTCGCCGATCGACTCGTCGTAGGTGATCTTGCCGAGGCGCTTGAAGCCCCAGTTGTCGTACATCCGCGCGTGCAGGAAGTACTGGTTGACCGCCGTCAGCTCGTTGGTGAGCACCGCGTTGAGCAGTCGGATGATGCTGGGATCGCCCTGCATGGCGGCCTCCTTGGTTCGACCTGGGGGATTCGTTGTCGGGGCGAACCTGGGCCAAGCCCGGACAGGCTTCAACCTCAATGTGTGCGAGTGTTTCGCGGTCTCACGGAAAAGCGTGAGAGTGCTTCGCGATCGCTGAAAACGCTGGGTTTTTGGCCGTTACTCGGCCGCGAACTTGAGCGCTTCGCGGTTTTCCTGGATCATCTGGCGCATCTCGCAGACGCACTTGGCGCACTGCGCCTGGCAGCCCTTGTGACGGAAGATATCGGCCGGCCGAGCGGCGCCAGCGTCGATGGCGGCGCGCACTTCGCGCTCGCGGATGCCGTTACAGTTGCAGACGTACAAGGAAGGAACGCCCTACCCGATTGAGTGTCATTCTCATCTAGCCGGTCGCGCGGCTCTTTGCAACTGACTCTCACTCTGGTTCGCAGCGGCATGGAGTCGCGCCTCCTCCGGTTTTGGCTTAGAAGCCGCCCCCATGACGCTCCCCTGCCGCCTCTACCTGATCACCCCGCCCGCCCTGGACGACCTCGCCGGCTTCGGGCGCCAGCTGGCCCAGGCGCTGGACGGCGGCGACGTGGCCGCCTTGCAGATCCGCCTGAAGGACGCTCCCGACGACGTCGTGGCCGCCGCCGTGGCCGCCCTGGCGCCGATCGCCCAGGCCCGCGACGTGGCGCTGATCCTCAATGATCCTCAA
>NZ_JBFUJD010000036.1:0-45970 GCF_056401555.1 Caulobacter sp. P4_E5 | reverse complement strand
ACGCTTGATCATCAAATACTTGATTCAATGGACCTACAAGCTGCGCAATACGCCGATCATACACTTGTAGCGCTGCGTACGATTTTACCCAGAGAAGGAAGGCCAAGCCACACAGTAAACGCTGCCATTTGTGTCGAGATTTCTGCAAAAATTACAACGACTTCGGCAAAATACACCGATGTTAGTGCATAGTAAGATGCCAAGTTAAGCCGATATACCTATATGCGCCCAATTTTTGCTTCATTTTAGAGAGTCATATTCACAACATCGTAAAATCGACGGCATGATTGTTGGACTAGATCGGCCAAATTTGACCTTTCACGGAGTTCGCCATGCTATCGCGCACCGATCCGGCGACGATCGACGGACAGCATTTCGACGTCGTGGTCATCGGATCGGGATTTGGCTCGGCGTTCTTCGTAAGGAAATTGCTGCAACGCAAACGCCAGCGAATACTTATCGTCGAATGGGGCGACCACCACCCGCACGACTGGCAAATCGAGAACAACCGCAACTCGGCCATCCGGGACGACGAGACCTACGTCTCGGCCTCGGACAAGCCCTGGAACTACACCATTGCGCTGGGCGGCGGCGCCAACTGCTGGTTCGCGCAGACGCCCAGGTTCCATCCCACCGACTTCAGGCTCCAGAGCCTCTACGGCGTCGGCGCCGACTGGCCGATCGACTATGACGACCTCGACCCCTACTACGGCGAGGCCGAGGCGATCATGTCCGTGTCCGGCGATCCGGACATGACCCGCGTCCTGCCGCGTTCCACGCCCTTTCCGCAACCGCCCCACCGCCTGTCGTCGGTCGACCGGGTGATGAAAACCGCTCGCCCCGACCAGCACTTCGCGATGCCCACCGCCCGGGCGCGGGTGGCGACCGAGAGCCGACCGGCCTGCTGCGCCTCGTTCCGCTGCCAGCTCTGTCCGGTGGACGCTAAGTTCACGGCCAATAACGGGCTGATGGACGTGTTCTCCAATCCGGCGGTGACCCTGTGCCTGAAGACGCGCGCGGCGAGGTTCGAGTCCGACGCCTCCGCTGTTCAGCGCCTGGTCGTCGAGCACGCCGGGCGCGAGCACAAGGTCAGCGGCGACCTCTTCGTCCTGGGCGCCAACGCCATCCAGAGCCCCGCCCTGCTGCTGCGCTCGGACATGGGTGGCGGGCGCACGGGCCTTGGCCTGCACGAATCCTATGGCGTCCATGTCGAGGCCTTCCTGGACGGGCTCGACAATTTCGACGGCAGCACCATCACCACTGGCCTCAACTACGGCCTCTATGATGGCGCGTTCCGCAAGGACCACGCCGGCGCCCTGGTCTATTTCGATAACCGCTGGACCCATGGGTTGCGGCCCGAGCCCGGTCGCTGGCGCCAAACCCTGCCGTTGATGCTGGTCACCGAGGACCTGCCTTCGGACGCCAATCGGGTGGCGGTCGACAGCCAAGGCCAGGCCGAGGTGATCTACACCTCCGCCTCGACCTACGCCCGCGACGGCATGGACAAGGCGCTGGCGCGGCTGCCCGACCTCCTGGCGCCGCTTCCTGTCGAAAAGATCGCCTTTCGCCGCGCGCGGCCGACCGAGTCCCACCTCCAGGGCACGCTGCGCATGGGCCGAGACCCGAAAACCTCGGTCATTGACCAGAACCAGATCCATCACCGTTGGCGCAATCTGGTCGTCGTCGGCTCTTCCACCTTCGCCAGCTGTTCGTGCGCCAATCCCAGCCTGACCGTGGCCGCCCTGTCCCTCAGGGCGGCGTCACAACTCGCCTAGGAGATTCCCATGCCCCGCCCGGTCAGTCGAAGGCAGGCCCTGGCGCTCGGGGCCGGCGGCGCGGTCATCGCGGCCGTTGGCGGCGGCGTGATCGTCTCCGCGAATCTCGACAAGGCCGATCTGGCCCGCGCCGTCCTGGTTCGCCTGGTCGGCCCCTTCCGCATGTCGCCCGCCGACTTCACGGCCTTCGTCGACGCCTTCGACGCCGCGCCGGGCTTTCCGGCGGGGCTGAAGGGCGACTTCCTGACAATGGCCCAGACGCTGACGCGCGGACGCGATGTGGCCAGCCTGCTGCCGGGCCAAACCGGCGCGCGGTTCGAGACCTTCGAGCGTGACCTGCTCACGCGGTTCGTGATGACGACCGACCTGGTCCGCGGGCGCGCCACGCCGGATGACGAGGTCCGCTATCTGGGCCTCAGCCCGGCCTGCTCCAGCCCCTTCGCGCGCTTCGAGCGCTAGGGCCGGCGCCTCGAAGAGGACGAGGTCGGCGACTTCGGCCATATCCGTGAAGTCCGTTCACGAGACGCTGGTCGCCACGGTGGAAGAGTTGGACTAGCCGCCGTCTTGAGCATCCGGGTCGAAACCCCATGACCTGAGCCGCCGTGCTGGAAGCGGCGACTTAGCGGCAATATGGTCAAGGGCGCTCCTCGGCGGATCACGCATAGGCGTGATGGCTTCCGAACCGTTGCCCGCTAAACGAAGCGCGGCCTGAACGATCCTGCGAAGTGCAGACCAGCGGCGCTCATGCAAGGCGATCAATGGCCGAGACTTGGAAACACCTGCACCTCCGACAGGTTGAGCTCCTGCCGCGTCGCGCCCCACACCCTGACGTACCGACCTGGCTTTTGGACGACGGCCCTGCCGTTGGACGCGGACGTCGCCGCGAGATGATAGACGCCGACGTCGGCCCGCTTGGCGGCCTCGGCGAGATCAAGGTCGACGATCGGCGTTCGCGACACCATGACGACGAGATCGGGCAGCGCGGTGCGACAGCAGGTGTCGATTCTCGGCCACACGACGACGTCGCCGATCTGCTGCTCCGAGCCGAGATCGACTTCCCACCAGGGATGGTCCTCGACCTCGCTGCTGGTCACCGATCCGGCCTCGATCTGACCGAGGGTCCGGCCATCGACCGCACGCGCGGCCCCCTCGCCGCGCACGGTGCTGGACTGCCTGGCTGGCCGGCCGATCGCCAGGTTCGGGACGCGGATTTCGATGCTGGAGGCCGTGGTCACCGCGCCGTCGCCGCCAGCGAGGGTTGCTTCGACAGGATAGCGGCCGTCGACAACGGTTTCCGGCGGCTCGACATCGAATTTCGCCACCGAGGTTTTCCCCGGAGCGATAGGCTCCAGCTCGACGTTCGCGGGCGTCGCGCGCCAGCCGGCCGGAAGGCGTAGCGTCATCGTGGAGGCGGCGAGCGCCTGGTCGACGGCGCGAACCGTGACGGCGACCGTCACCCGACCGAATGATGGAGTCGGCTCGGTCGCGACCGTAACAACCGCTTGCGCGGCGATGCGGTAGGCTGTCCCGGCTTGCGCATCGAATGTGACGCCGTCGCCAGATCGGGCGAACGAAAGCCGTTTTCCCGACCCGTCAAGGATCTCGACGGGTCCACGAAACAAGGGCGATCGCAACCGAACCTGGCCCGAGCTCCCAGGCGTCAGACGCACCTCGGTAAGGTTGCCTTGCGTCCAGGCCAGATCAGCGCCGTAGCGGCCGTCGGACATGGAAGCGCGCAAGGCGCCGTCGCCGGCGTCGTAGGCGACAAGATCGTCATCCACGCGAAGGTATCGGACATCGCCCTGCGCGGGCCGGTCTCGGAAGACGCTCTCGCCGGCCACCATCTTTCCGGCGGCTGTCATGCCGACGATGCGATAGCGAAGATGCTGAGCCGCGCCGACCGACGGGGACTTGTCCACGTAGCGCGACTGGATGAGGCCGCTGGCGATCCGCTCGTAGGTCGCGGAATCGCCGACCGCCCGCTCGACGGCGTAGGTCTTGAACCGGGAAGCCTCGCGCCAGTTCAACAGCACGGCGTCGTAGCCGTCGACGGCGATCTTCACGTCCTCGACGGGTGAGATTTTGGGCGCCGACGGGATGGACGTCACCACATAGGTTTCGCCTGGCTTGGTGTCGAAGCTGACGTCGCCACGAGCGTCGGGGCGCTGGGAGACACGCTGGCCGTCGCGCGTGTGGAACGTCGCCTGGGCGACGCCCGGGTATCGCAGCGTCAAGGGCCCGCCGACCTTCGAGGAAATCTCCAGCCGGGTCGCGTGTCCCTTGGACCAGGCTGCGGAGACTTCGAAGCCTCCACGCGCCAGCAGGCCGCGATAACGTCCGTCGGGCCAGGCGCTCGGCAGCGCCGCCAGAGGTGCGACGACACCGTCCGCGCTCTGCAGAAGCATTTCCCCCACGCCCGCGCTCACACCGAAATTCCCGTCGATCTGGAACAATCTCGTCGTGAGGGAGTCCCTGTGATTGTTCCACAGGTTGGACATGGCGTGATGGCTCATCCAGTACCGGTAAAACTGGTAGGCCGTGTCGCCCTCGCCCAGCCGCGCCCACGTCTCGATCCGCTCGGCCTGGGCCCACCCGGTGCCCCCGACCGGTCCGCGGCCTCGCAAGGAAACCTTGGCGGCGTCCTGCCAGGCAGGCGTCTCGCTGGTGATCAGCCGCCCGGGATAGACGCCAAGCAGTTGCGAGATGTGCCTGTGCTTGGGGTCGCCGATCGAGCCGTAGGTCGTTTCCTCCCGGTATTCCTTGATCTGGCCCGACGCGCCGATGAGAATCGGGTCGAGCTTGTCTCGTTGCGCGGCGATCCTTGCGATCACCGGATCATCGGCGACGCCCAGCAGCCCCGCCGCGGCGATCGTGTCGCGGTAGTTCTCGAAGATCATCTGCTGGTCGAACGTCGTGCCGACCGACTGCAGGCTCCCGGCATTCTCCGGGGACGACGAGGGCGCGGCGAGGAGCTTGCCGTCCTTCTCGGTCAGGAAGCGTGACAGGAAGTCCGCCTGCCCGCGCATGGCCGGATAGACCACATCGCGCAGCAGCGCCTTGTCGCGGGTGAAGTCGTACCGATCCCAGAACAGCATGGTCGTCCACGGCCCGGTGCCGAAGCCCGAGTGAGCGACCTTGCCGCTGGGTTCGAAGGGACGCATGGAGTTGCCCATGGCCCAGCCATTGTCGCCATCCGGCGAGAGGCCGGCGGGATGATACTCCTTGAGGTACTGCGTGGCGCGCGCCTGATGCGCGGGCAGGTAGGCCTTGTAGAAATCGATATAGCCGTCGAAGAGCTCCGGCAGGTTGGTCACGAACGCCGGCCAGTAGTTCATCTGCTGGTTCACATTATGCCAGTAGCCCGCCGACCAGGGCGCATCCTGATAGACGTTCCAGACGCCTTGCAGGTTGGGCGGCAAGGCGCCGACGCGCGAGGACGAGATCAGGAGATAGCGGCCAAACTGGAATGCCAGTTCATCCAGATACGGCGTCGCCTCTCCCCGCCGCGCGCCTTCCAACAGGCGGTCGGTCGGGATCGCGCGCGGGGTGTCGCCCAGGTCGAACAGGACCCGCCCAAAGAGCGCGCCGTAGTCGGCCTGGTGCCGCGCCTTCAGGTCGGCGAACGACCGCTTGGCGGCGGCGTCCAGGATCGCCGTCACCTGGTCGTGGGGGTCAGGGAAACCCTTGAGCTTCGCCGACGGGTCCTTTTCGGAGAAGACCTGGGGAACGAGCCGATAATTCGTCCCGAGCGCGACAAGGATCACGGCGCTGTCGGCGCCGCGGACCGAGATGGCGCCGCCATCCTGGTCGTTGCTGGCGCTGAGGACGCCGCCTTGCGGGACGACCTTGAACTGCGCTTCGAACTTGATCCCATAGTAGTCCATCACGCCGTTCAGCGTGATCAGATCGCCCTGCGCCTTGACGGTCGCATGCTTGCCGCGCCGGTCGCCTTCGGTGCGGCGGAACGGCGTCAGGTAGGGAGCCTTGGGTCGAAGCGTGAAGTCCAGGGCGCCGGGGCGAGAGGCCGCGAGCCGGATCGCCATGACCCGATCGGGGTAGCTGGTGAAATATTCCCGCGTGAACACGACGCCGCCGTCGCGATAACGGACATGAGCGGTCGCGGTATCGAGATCGAGGTCGCGGCTATAGTCCCGCGGCGCGGCATGCGGGAATTCCAGCGCGACTTCCGCGAAGTTGTTAAGGCCGCCAATGCGGTCGCTAGGCGTATCGACCAAGCTGTTTTCGGTGATCTGCAGACGCTCGCGAGCGACGCCGCCGAAGACGTTGACTCCGAAATAGCCGTTGCCGAGCGGCAGGGACTGATCCAGCCATCCTTGGACACTGTCGGCCGCCGGGCTCTGGTACCAGAGCCGCATGGGCTTCGCGCGCGCCGCCGCCACGGAGGGATCGGCGGGCCGGGCGGCATGCGCTTGGGCGCCTATCGCTATGCCGACGGCCAAGACCACGACCCGCATCCACAGTTTCATGACTTGTCTCGCTTTCGCCGCGGCCTTCGACGTCTGGGCGGTGGTCGACGTCGCGAGCGCTGCCTGGAAGGCAGGGCTGATAACCGCCGTCGAACCGGCGAGACCCAGCTTGGTGCGCACTCCATCCCCCCGTGATTTATGTCGTTATCCGCTTGTCGCCCCGCCCTATTCACTTGTCAATTTATGTTTTACTTATAAACTAACCGACAGGTTGGTGGCGCCGCCAGCTCAGGCGCCGGCCAAGTCGATGAGCGGACGAGCCCRCCCGGGACCGCGCGCCCACCAGCTGAGATGCCGACGGTCCGACCGACCATTCCTCCCACAGGCGCATACCGCTTGGATGGAAATTTTACCTGCGACTTCCTATTTCGCATATAAATCACGACTGCGCCGCCGGGTGTGAATGGGAGAAACGATGAGGATCGCCGCCTTCGCCGCCGCTTTGATGCTGTCCGCGGGCGCGGCGCAGGCAATGGCCGCGCCCGTCATCCCGGCCTGGATTTCCTCGACCTCGTTCAAACCGACGAAGGCGAAAGAGGGAGAGGTGCTCGCCTATGACGGACAATCGGTGAGGCAAGACATCCGCCTCCAGGCGCCAACGACCCGGATTTCGCTTCGGCTGACGAATGAGCTCGGCGCCAAGCCCGTAACGCTCGACAGGGTCGAGGTTCGCCCTGTCTACCCGGACGGGGCACTCGGGGAGCCGCGACTGGCGACGTTTGGCGGCGTACAGGGCGCGACGCTTGAGCCAGGACTTGTCAGATACACCGACCTTATCGAACTGCCGCTCCCGGCGTTCAGCGATGTCGCGATTACTGTCCACTATCCCGGCCCGGCGGAGCCCGTCGCCCACCGCGCGATGGTGCGCGTCGCTCAAGGCGCCGTTACGCCGGGCCGCGACGTCAATCCCGTGCGCGGCGCGGCGATCGTTTCCGCCGTCGAAACCTTGGCCCCCAAGTCCGCCTGTCGTCGCGTCGTGGTCGCACTGGGCGACTCCATAACCGAGGGATCCGGTTCAACGCCCCACAACAATTGGCCAAGTCGCGTCGCCCGCCGCCTGTCCGGAAAACGCTGCGAGGTCGTCGTCGTGAACGCGGGGATCAGCGGCAACAGGGTTCTTTCGGACGGCGGCTCGCCCGGCCTGCTCGTGCGGCTTGATCGGGATGTCTTCGCCGTGCCGGGCTTGACCGACATCATCTTCGCCGAGGGCGTCAACGATATCCGCGCCGCCGAGACCACGACCTTTGATCCCGACGCTTTCGCCCGCCAGATATTGGAGGGCTACCGCCAACTTGTCGTGCGGGCCCATGCTCACGGCGTTCGGGTCATCGGCGGGACGCTGACGCCGTACAAGGGCACGAACAATCAGACAGAAGCAGGCCTGGCCACGGTTGAGCGGATCAACGCCGCTATAAGATCTGGCGAGGTGTTCGACGCCGTGGTCGATTTCAACCGAGCTATCGCCGATCCGACCGATCCGCAGCGCATGCGCCCTGAATTCCAGAAGGGTGATTGGCTGCACCCGAACGACAGCGGTTACGCGGCGATGGCCGCGGCCATTCCGGAAACGCTATTCGCGTCGCGCCCTTAGGCGCATCCGTCGTCGGTCGTCCCGACCGGCTGCACCCCAACGACGAGGGTTATGCGGGGATAAGCCGGGCGATCGGTCTGGCGCTTTTCGGCTGCCGAAGAAAGCGCGCGCCCCGATACCTCCGCCCTGAATCCGAAACTCAGTTGATTTTAGCAGCAAAATCCATATTCACTTATGAAGAAAATTGTTGACGAGGCGGTGCTCAACGCGCCAGCTCGATCACATATAAAACAGGGGGGAATGAACATGCGTTTGCACGAGTCGATGCTGTTAGCATCTGTCAGCGCCGCGAGTCTGATGGCGGCCTCGCCCGCCTTGGCGCGACAGAGCGCGCCGAACACCGAGACCGTGAGCGAGGTCGTCGTCACCGGCTTCAAGCAGAGTTACGCCAACGAGGTTCGCACCAAGCGCACAGCCATTGAGATCACCGACGGCATCTCGTCGGATGACATGGGTCGCATCCCGGACCTCAACATCGGCGAAGCGCTGCAGCGCGTGCCTGGCATCCAGATCAATCGCGAGGCCGAAGGCCGCGACGCGACCATCAACCTGCGCGGCCTGCCCGGTGAGTTCGCCCGCACCACCCTGAACGGCGTGGCCTTCGCCGAGCCGATCCTGCAGTCGTCGACCCCTCTGGGCGCTTTCCTATCGGACGTGTTCAGCGCCGTGCGCATCGAGAAGTCGCCCATGGCCCACGGCCAGTCCGGCGGTGTCAGCGGCAATATCGACCTGCAGATCCAAGGCGCCTTGTCGCGCCGCGACGGCGGCCGCCTGAAGGCCTCATACGACTACAACGTGCTCGGTAAGCGCGGGGAGCCCAGCTTCACGCTTGGCTACAACAAGCACATCACCGACAACTTCGCGGTCTTTGGGATCGTGGCGGTCAAGCACGAGAACTTCCGTCGCGACTCCGTGCTGTTCAACAGCTACGGCACGCTGACGACGACCCTGACGCCGGACCTGATCACCCGCTATGCCGACTACTACGCGCCGGCCGGCAGCTGCGCGACCACCTATGCCAACGTGTCCGGCTGCGTGGCTGTGGCCGGCGGCACGGGCAAGTTGGCCCAGACCGGCGTCCAGTACGTCGCCCAAAGCCGCCAATACTCGCGCGTCAACATCGGCGACCAGTTTTCGGGCGCCGGCGGCGCCGAATGGAAGGTGAGCGACGAGCTCAAGGTCGGCGTCACAGGCCTCTTCACCCGCCGCACCCAGAGCAACACCAGCCAGAACTTCAGCACGGTCAGCTATTCGGGGACCGGGGCGAGGATCACGCCGACCGGCGACCTGCACCGCGGGCCCAACGGCTCGTACTACATCCAGGGTTTCGACTTCTCCGGCGTCAATCTGGTCGAGGACTCGCGCCTCTTCCCGCAGACCCAGAAGGCCTGGGGCCTCAATCCCACGCTGGAATACAAAAACGATCGCTGGCGGCTATCGACGATCGCCACGATTTCCAGCGCCAAGAACGCCTCGGAAGAACAGTACGTCACCTTCAACCGCGTGCAGGTCGCCACTGGCAATGGCGTCAACGGCAGCTTCTCCAGCGGCGGCGGCGACTTCTCGAAGTACCGCATGGCGTTCACCAGCAGCGCGCCGATGTTCAACGTCGACGGCAATCCGACGTGGATCCAAGGTTCGGCCGCAACCAGCAGCGCCGAGTTCACCAACTGGTACAATTCGCCGGTCGGGACGCCCAACCGGCTTCGCTTCCAGATCACCGGCATCCAGGCCTACGCCAACAGCAAGATCAAGGCGATCCAGCAGGACATCGAGCGCCAGACCCAGTTTGGTCCGCTCTCGTCGATCCAGTTCGGCGGCCGCTTCGAGCGGAACGACTACGCCTCGCGCGGTTCGAAGATCAACGCGGTCGGCATCCAGTCGCAGAACCTCAAGGACAGCTATCGCCAGACCAGCCCCACCGTCGACGACTTCTTCGGCGGCTCGCTGCCCGGCATGAACACCAACTGGCGGATCACCGACGTCAAGGCGCTGTTCTCGGCCCTGCAGCCGGTCACGCCATACGAGGGCGCGCCGCTGGCGTTCAACGGGTTCAACCAGACCCTGAACGACGACGTGAACATCGGCCGCTACAATTTCACCAGCCAGACCGACGTCGCGTCCGGCTATGTCGAAAGCAAATACGCCAGTCACCTGTTCTCGATCCCGGTGCGCGGTTCGGTCGGCCTGCGCTACGAGCACACCGACAAGACGACGAACACGCTAAACCGCATCAAGACCTCGACGACCACGCTGGGCAGCCTCTCGGACTACGCCTACCGCCAGTACAAGGACAGCTACGGCCAGTGGCTGCCATCGGCGATCGCGGTATTCGACGTGACGGATGATTTCATCGTCCGCACCGCCGCCTACCGCACCTATGTGCGCCCGCATCCGCGTCAGTTCTCGCCGGTCACCCTGGTGGGCACGCCCAACGACTCCAACGTCATCACCGCCACCCTCGGCAATGCCGAACTGCAGCCCTACACCGCCACGTCGCTAGACCTGTCGATGGAGTGGTACAATCGCCCAGGCGGCCTCGTGGCCCTGACGATCTTCCAAAAGCGCCTGCACAACTTCGTCCAGCAGGTCAGCGGCGCCAAGGCGCTGTGCCCGGCGGACGGCGGCACCCTGGGCCTGGGCCCGCTCAGCCTGCAGGGCGACCTCTGCTATACAAGCGCTGGCGCCGACGCGAGTGGCGACCTGCAGACGGTGGCCCTGACCGGCTACATCAACTCTTCCACGCCCTACACCCTGCGCGGCGCCGAGTTCAACGTGCAGCAGAACCTGGATTTCCTACCCGGCTTCTGGAGCCACTTCGGCGGCGCGTTCAACTACGCCTACACGACGGTCGAAGGCGTCGGCCCGACGGGCGCCAAGGTCTCGCTGCCGGGCATCTCCAAGCATAACTTCAACGTCATCGGCTACTATGAGACCGACCGCTTCGGCATGCGTCTGACCTACAACTACCGCACCGATTACGACGTGCCGGACGCGGCCATCTTCGGCTTCGGCGGCGCGGCGCGGCGGGTCATGGCGCGCGGCCAGCTCGACGGCTCGGCCTCGTTCAACATCCGCGAGGGCGCCAGCATCTCGATCAGCGCCTTCAACATCACCAATGCGGTGCGGCAGGAGTACCAGGGCGTCGAGGACATGGCCCGGCGCCAGGACTATGACGGCCGCACCTATCGCGTCGCCCTGAACATGAAGTTCTGATCGCCGAGAAGACGTTCGCCGGGCAGACGCCCGGCGGACGGGAGGGCAGCGATCCCGCGAACAGGGGGCAGGCGTTCAGGTGACACCTTACATTTACCGGCTGTGCGCCGGGGAGGCCAACTCATGAACATTCGTCGTCGAGTAGCGGGCGTCGCCCTTTGCCTTGTCCCTGCGCTCGGAGCAGGCGCGCTTGCACTGGCGCAATCCACGCAAGACGAGGTCAAAGCCTCCAAGGAATTTCCGACCACGACGAGCCTGACCGCCAAAGTGGCGCCAGTCTTCGCACCGCGGCGTGACCTCTATCGGCGCGGATGGACTGACCTCAACAAGAACGGCGGAAAAGATATCTACGAAGACTCGACGCAGYCGACCGAGCGCCGGATCGATGATTTGCTGTCGCAAATGACGATGGACGAGAAAACGGCGCAAATGGTGACGCTGTACGGGTTCGGGCGTGTGTTGCGTGACGAGCTGCCTACCGTCCAGTGGAAGCAGAATATTTGGAAAGACGGCATCGGCAATATCGATGAGATGCACAATGGCTGGGGCCGGGGATCGCGGAGCATCTACGCGACCGATATTCAAAAGCACGTCTGGGCGATGAACGAAGTCCAGCGCTTTTTCATCGAGCAAACCCGGCTCGGCATTCCCGTCGACTTTACGAACGAAGGCAATGGCGGACTCGAAGCCGTCCACGCCACGAGTTTCCCGACCCAGATCGGCGTCGGCCATACCTGGGACGCGCCGCTTGTCCGCGATATCGGCAGAGTCGTCGGGCGCGAAGCCCGGGCGCTCGGCTACACCAATGTCTATGCCCCCATTCTCGACGTCGCCCGCGACCAGCGCTGGGGGCGCATGGAGGAAGTCTATGGCGAAGACCCGTTCCTCGTGTCGCGCCTGGGCGTCGAGATGGTCAGCGGCCYCCAAGAGGACCTGACCGTCGCGTCCACCGCCAAGCATTTCGCGGTCTATAGCGCCAACAAGGGCGCACGTGAGGGCGAGGCGCGCACGGATCCGCAATTGTCGCCGCGCGAGGTCGAGAACATCCATCTGCCGGCGTTCGAGGCCGCGATCCGCGAAGCCAAGCTGATGGGGATCATGAGTTCCTATAATGACTATGACGGCATCCCCGTCACCGGCAGTCATTATTGGTTGACCGATCGCCTGCGCACCGAGTTCGGCTTTCGCGGCTATGTCGTCTCGGACAGCCGCGCGGTCGAATATCTCTACAGCAAGCACAAGGTCGCCGCTGGCCCGGTCGAGGCGGCCGCCATGGCGGTCAATGCGGGCCTGAACGTTCGCACCGATTTCACGCCCCCCGAGCATTACGTGACGCCGCTGCGCGCGGCCGTCGCGCGCGGGCTGGTGGCGCCGTCGACAATTGACGACCGGGTGCGCGATATCCTGCGCGTCAAGTTCGCGCTCGGCATCTTCGACCGGCCCTATGTGAAAGACGCCGCCGTGACGGCTCGCCTGGTTGGCGCACCCGAACATCGCGAACTTGCCCTGCGCGCCTCGCGAGAAAGCCTGGTGCTGCTCAAGAATAAGGACGCGGCGCTGCCGTTGAGCAAGGCGACGGACATCGTCGCCGTCATCGGGCCGAACGCGGACAACGCAAGCTATGCCACCCGCCGCTACAACCCGCATGGCGGCAAGGCTATCACCGTCCTTGAAGGGATACGGGCCAAGCTGGGCGGCAGAGCCGAGGTGCGTTACGCCAAGGGCGTCGATGTGGTCAGCCCGAACTGGCCCCGTACCGAAACCTTGCCAGAGGCGCTGCCCGACGCGGCGAGGACCGGCATCGATGAGGCCGTCGCCGCCGCGAAGGGGGCCAAGGTCGCCGTCGTGGTCCTGGGCGACAACGGCCTGACCGTCGGAGAAAGCCGCAGCCGCACCAGCCTCGACCTGCCGGGGCATCAATTGGAACTGCTGAAGGCCGTACAGGCGACCGGCACACCGGTGGTGCTCGTCCTCATCAACGGTCGCCCGCTGTCGATCAATTGGGCTGACGAGAATGTGCCGGCGATCCTGGAGGCCTGGTTCCCCGGCGAGCAAGGCGGCACGGCCATCGCGGACGCGTTGTTCGGCGATTACAACCCAGGTGGCAAGCTCACGGTCACCTTCCCACGCACCGCCGGGCAGATTCCGCTTAACTTCCCGACCAAACCCAATGCGCAATGGGAGGGCGAGTTATCGCGGACGAACGGCGCCCTCTACGCCTTTGGCCATGGGCTAAGCTACACACAGTTCACCTACAGTAACCTCGCCCTTCAGCCGGCGGCTCCGAACGGAGACGCGATGGTGACGGTGGCGTTCGACCTCACGAACACCGGAAGCCGCGAAGGCGATGAAGTCGCGCAGCTTTACATCAACGACGTGGTGAGCTCGGTCATCACCTATGAGCAGCAGCTTCGCGGCTTTCAACGCGTGCACCTGAAACCGGGCGAGCGTCGCCGTATCGAATTCACGTTGCGGCGGAAGGATTTGGCGCTCCTGAATGAGAAGCATCAATGGGTGGTCGAGCCGGGCAAGTTCAAGATCATGGTCGGCGCGGGATCGGATGACATAAGGCTGACGGACATTTACAGCGTGGGTCAATGATCGCGGCTTCAGTAACGCTGTCCCATCGCCGTCACCGCCATTAGGTTTTTAGCGGCCGGCGCACTCGAGAAGCTTTTTTCTATCTTGCGATTACTTGGCGGCACGACGGGCAGGTCATTGACACGACATCGCACCCGACAACCCGGATCGGAACGCCTTTGTGGAGCGCTTCATCAGCGGCGGCCTGGCTACAACGCGGTCAGACCGCACGCTAAACTGGCGGGCGCACCCTGCCCCAGTGCGGGCTGACGGGGTCCAAGACGCGCTCGGACCAATTTGCCAGTCCGTTGGCCACCACCCTTCAGTCTCAAGGATGTAGTTTTAAGCGCTACTGGGGTCAGGACCGCCTCGCGCCGCTTCCGGACTCTCGGATCGTTCCAGGAAGCGGACCTTGAGGTCAGCGTGTCAGCACTCATTGCGGCCTTGCGAGGAGACGTTTTACCGCTACCAATATCGCAACGATAACCAGGGGGAGACCAGGATGACCGCCAGCTTCGATCGCCGCACCCTTCTTGTCGGCGGCCTCGCCGCTTCAGCCGCTACCGCGACTCCCCTCAGCGAGGCCTTCGCCCAGCGCCGCCGCCGCGTGTCCGCCAACGACAAGGTCCAGGTGGGCGTGATCGGCTGCAAGGGCATGGGCTGGTCGAATCTCACCGCGATGATCAAGGGGGCCGACGTCACGCCGGTCGCCCTCTGCGATGTGGACGCCGGGATCCTCGCCGGCCGCGGCGCCGAGTTGCAGAAGGCCTCTGGCCGCGCGCCACGACTTTACGACGACTACCGCCGCATGCTGGACGACAGATCGGTGGACGCGGTGATCATCGCCACGCCCGACCACTGGCACGCGCTTCAGCTCATCGACGCCATGTCGGCGGGCAAGGACGCCTACTGCGAGAAGCCGCTCGGCAACTCCATCGCCGAGTGCCGCGCGATGGTCGCCGCCAAGGAGCGCCACAACCGCGTTGTCCAGGTCGGCCAGTGGCAGCGCAGCAACCAGCACTGGGCCGACGCGATCGCCCACGTGCATTCCGGCGGCATCGGCCGCGTGCGGAAGGTCAAGGCTTGGGCCTATATGGGCTGGATGAAGCGTGTTGCGCCTCAGCCGGACCAGGCGCCGCCTGCGGGGGTCGACTACGACCGCTGGCTCGGCCCGGCGCCGCAGCGCGCCTTCAACCCCAACCGCTTCCACTTTAGCTGGCGCTGGTACTGGGATTACGCGGGCGGCCTGATGACCGACTGGGGCGTCCACCTGATGGACATCGCCCTGCTGGGCATGAAGGCCCAGGCGCCGAGTTCCGTCAGCGCACTGGGCGGCGCGTACGGTTATCCGGGGTCGGCCATGGAGACTCCGGACACCCAGACCGCCATCTTCGACTTCGGCGACTATTCGGTGGAATGGGAACATGCGGTCGGCATCAGTCGCGGCCCGTTCGGCGGCCATGACCATGGCGTGGCCTTCGTGGGCGAGACCGGCACGCTGGTGGTGGACCGCAGCAAGTGGTGGGTCTCGCCGGAGATGAGGGACGGCAAGGCCTTGACCCCGGAAATTCCCGTCACCAAGGCCTCGGACAACGGGCTTGATCGGCACACGGCCGACTTCATCGCCTGTGTGAAGGATCGCGCACGCACGCCGGCTTGCCCCATCGAATCGGCGGCCAACACCGCCACCGTCTGTCAGATGGGCAACGTCGCCTGGCGCACGGGCCGCAGGGTCCACTGGGACGCCACGGCTGGCCAGTTCAAGGACGACGCCGAAGCCAACGCCCTGATCACGCCCCGCTACCGGGCGCCTTACCGCCTGCCGGCGTAAGCAGCGTCGCGGGCCAGGGACGTCGCCCCTGGGCGTCGACGCACAATCCGGCGAAGCGGTTCTCGCTCTCCTGCGGCTGAACAAGCCTGCTGCCGGCGGACGCCGGTCGTCCTGCTTCTTCGTAGGGTAATCAGCACCATTTATCCCGGCCAGCATCTGGCCATACTCATTCGCGATTTTTTCTCGGTTCGGATCGCCACGTCTCGACGGGCGTAGCGCGGAATAGCGCGCCCAGCCCCTGGGTCGCATCGGGCTGTTTGGCGCCGAACGCTTCCCAGGACGGAATCTCCCGAACTGAACTCGCGAGCTGAGGCGCGCCAGCATGGGCCCTATGGCTTGACTCGAAGCATGACCACGCCATGCGACGGGACCTCGGCGGAGAAACCGCCCTTGATCCGGCCGAGATCGCGATGCGCCCACAGATCGCGCACCGTAACCTGCAGCGCGTCGGGATAGCCGTGCTCGGACCATTTCGTCGCTATGCGCGCGCGGTTGCCCGAGCGGTTGAAGAGCAGCACCGCCCGGCCGCCATCGGCGAGCGGTTTCGACCACACTTCGAGATCGCCGTCGTCGCGGACACGGCGGCCTTGCGCGCCAAGCTGGTCCTGGTCGACCGTAGTGACTTCCTTGTTGAGAAGGATGTTCTTCGTCGCATCGTCCATGATGGTCAGGTCATTGCCCGCGATCAGCGGCGCGGCCATCATCGCCCAAAGGCTGAAATGCGAGCGCTGCTCTTCCCAGGTAAGCCCCTCGTTCTTATCGACGCCGACCTCGAGCATGTCGGGGTCGTTCCAGTGCCCGGGTCCGGCATAGGGATAGAGCGGCTCGTTCCTGTCGACGATGTCGAGCACGCCGATGCCAAACCGCACGCGCCCTTGCCAGTCATTGCGGATATCGCTCGTGGTGCGCCAGAGATTGCCGATCTTCATGCCCCATTCCCAGGGCAGCGACTTGTCGAACTCGTTCGGACGGTCGACGCCCCAGTTGCAGATCGAGAAGACGATGTCGCGCCCGGTCGCACGCAAGGCGTCGGCCATCAGCGCATAGGCCTCTTCGGTGTTGCGCGATCCGGTGTGGCACCAGTCATACTTCACATAATCGACGCCCCAGGATGCGAACGACATCGCGTCCTGATACTCATGGCCCTGGCTTCCGGGCTGCTTCGCGCAGGTCAGCTTGCCCGCATCGGAATAGATGCCGAACTTCAGCCCCTTCGAGTGGATATAGTCGCCCAGCGCCTTCATGCCCGAGGGAAATTTCCCGGGGTCGGCGGTCAGGGCGCCCTGCGCATCGCGCGGCCCCGCCCAGCAATCGTCGAGGATTAGATAGGCATAACCCGCATCGCGCATCCCGTTGGAGGCCATCTCGTTCGCGGTGTCACGGACCACCTGCTCGGTGAGGGCCTTGCAGCCGAACTTGTTCCAGCTGTTCCAGCCCATCGGCGGGGTAAGAGCGAGGCCGTTGGCGGTCCGCTTGGTGTCGAGCGAAGGCCGGACGATCGTCGGATTGGAGGGCTGCACCGTGTCGTACACGCGCTTGGCCCGCGCGGCCGCGACTTCCTCCGCCGTGCGCGCAACGTAGCGCTTCTGCGCCGCGCCGGCTGGGGCGGCGTTCTGAGCCTGGGCGGCCGGCGCCACCATAAGCGTGACACCCGCCAGAGCCGCAGACACCACGCGGCCGTACGACATCATCCGCAGGACGGATCGAGATTTGCGATTGATCACCTTATCCTTCGCCATTGGTCCAAATTTTCACGGACCAAAGCAATTGCATTAACAAAACTGATATTCAAATATAAAATCACGCGATGCAGAGTCCGCATTTTGCACTGCTCTGCGCGAGCGGCCGGGGCCGCGCCCGCTAAAATCGACTGGCGCCAGTTTCCAGACCGCCACGGGAGCCTGTAGGGGTCCGCTACGACACACCCGTTCACTACGAGCGTCGCATTGGGCGGGCGAGCGCCATGGGCAGACCTCGGCGCACCGTCAGATTCCGGACATTCAGGCCCTCACCACAGGGACCGGTCGACGCGCTTAACATCGAACAGGGTCACCGGTCCGCAGGCCGACAGTGTATGCAGTCCTTGACGATAGGCGCCCGCGCTAAACGGCGGAACCAGGGGCGCACTCGCTTCGGCCTCGAAGCGGCGGACCGAGAGCTCCAGGATCTTCAGCACGCGCAAGGCCCCGCCATAGGTGCGCCTACAGTCCTGGACCGGCAGGTGTGGAACGCCATTCTCCAGCCACGCCGCGCCGCCTGGTCTGCTTGACGCCAGGTCGTTGCGCACCGGATTGCCCGGGTGCGGTCGCCACGGCCCCGTCAGCCGTTCGGCGAACGCGAAATGCAGGCGCCCCTGCTTCCAGCGCTGGGATCCGGCTGGCGCATAGGCCAGCCACCAGAGACCGTCGTGGCGAAAAGGCGTGGGGTCGATGGCCGGCGTGTCCAGTTCCAGCCGAACGACCGGCTCCCACTGATGCGGAAACGCCGCGGCGCGATAAAGCGTCAGAACGCCGGAACGGTACGCCTCCGGGATCATCCACCAGTCGCCGTCGGCCTCGAAGACCTGCGGATAGGAGAGATGCCAGGACTCGCGCAGAACCACCGAGCGCCGCACGGGCGAAAAGTCGGCGCCCAGCTCGATGAGCTCGATAACGCCATGGCGGGTCCTGTAGTCATAGGCCTCGGCGAACAGAAGGAGGCGTCCGTCGACCCAGACGCCAAACGGATCGGCCAAGAACTTCAGACGCCCTTCCTCGGGCAGCCAATGGACGGGCGCGTCGGGCGGAAAGCCGTGACGGGCGACCTCGGCGATCGGCGCCTCGACCACACCGATCCGCCAGATATCCCGCCCCGGAAGGCTCCACCTAATCATGCGCCGCGCCCGTCTCGGCGGCAGCCGCGCCCAACACCCCGCCAGAAGGCGCGCGCAGACCGCGGATCATGTCCAGCGCGCCCAGTCCGACGATAACCGCCAGATGCAGCAGAGGCATCACGAGCGCCAAAGCCGCCAGCAGCACCGCGATCGGCGCGTGGGCGCCCAGCAGCAGCAGGACAAGATTGCCGAACACCAGATCCTTGTTGGAGATCAGTGGAATGCGCGAGACCAGACAGCGGATCGCCAGGAGGACGATCCAGACGCTGGGGTGCGCGTCCGGCAGCGCCATTCGCCAGATGAGGATGGTGAGTCCGGTCCAGACAATCAGACGCAGGCAGCCGACCGCGCCGATATAGACCAGCTGGCTCAGCCTCAGCGAGAACACCCGGCGCCCGAAGAGCAGGACCCCGACCGAGATCGCCAGCGGGATGACCCCCGACCAGAGCGCCGGCCCTACCTGCCGGATGAAATCCAGTTCGCGCAGCTGCGTCGCGCTGATCGCTACCAGGACCAGGGTCAGGACATTGCCCAGCAGGGCCGAGACGATGCCGGCGTCCTTGATGGCGGCGAAGGGCGCAACCGCCTTGTCGGCCTCGCGACGCGCCCAGACATAGAAATAGGCGTCGCCGCTATAGCCGAGCACGACCTCGTTGATGACGTTCTTGCGCAGCAGCGCCTCAAGGCCCGCCGGCGGCAGTTTCCAGAGCCGCCGGTAGACCATGAAGTCGGACAGCGGCTGGCTCAAATATAACAGCATCAGGGCCGGCCAGACGAGCGGCGGCAACCTGGCCATCGTCATCAGCACAGCGCCTGTCGCGCCCCCGAGCTGCAGCACGATGGCCAAGGCCATGCCCGCCCCCAGGACCCCGCCCAGCCAGACCCAGCGCCGCGAGGTCTTGTTCCCGGGAACGTTCGACGCCGCGTGATCGGCGACATCCCGCTCGCTGATCCGCGTCACGCCCGTGCGCCGGTCGCGACCGACCGATAATGGTCGAAAAGGTCGGCGAAATGGTCGAGATCGCGCCGAACCCTGATCGCCGCCTCGATCGCGGCCGCCTTCAGTGCGATGGGATCTCGGGCCAGCAGCCGGCCAAGAGCGGCGGCGGCGGCCCCGACATCGCCGGCGCGGTAGACTTCCGAGATTTCCGGTTGGGCCAGATGGGCGAAACCGCCACGGTCGGGACCCACGACCGGCAGGCCGCTGGCCATGGCTTCAGCAGGGATCAGGCCGAAGGTTTCCGACTCGCAGCCATGGACCAGGGCGTCGGCGCTAGCCAGGTGGGCGGCGAGCAGGGCGCGGTCACGAATGGGCGGGAGGATTCGCACATTGGGATTGCCGGCAGCGGCCCGTTGGACCCGCTTGCGGTCGATACCGTCGCCGACCAGCACCAGGCCGATCGGGGCGCTGGCGCTGGCCCGCGTCACCGCCTCGATCACCATCGGCCAGCGCTTTTCGGGATGAAAGCGGCCAACGCTCAGGACCAGGCGCGCCGTGTCGGAACAGCCGCAGGCGTCGAGCAGCGCCGATCGCAGGCGCTCGTCGCGCATGGCGGGCGAGAATGCGCCGCGGTCGATGCCCAGGGGGACGCTGGTCACCAAGTCGACGCCCTGGCGCCCGAGACGCTCTGACAACCATGGGCCGCCGGTGACGACCGAGGAGAACCGCCTGGTCAGCCCGCGAAGGTACGACCAGAACCCATCGAAGAGGCGATCTATCCGTTGGGGGCTGGCCACCGGGGCCAGCCAGCGCTGAGGGTAGGACGCCACCGGATCGGCGTGCATGAACATGGCGCGGGGCGCGGCGCCAGCCCAGCTGGCGACGATCCAGGCGCCCCGCCAGGGCGATGAGGCCTCGACGAGGTCGGGCGAGAGCCGGTCGAGCCAGCCGTGCACCGGCGCGGCGTCCCAGAACATGTGATAGTTGGCGTCGAACGGCAGGCCGGGCGCGCGGACCTGGATCACCCCACCTGCCCCGCGCGCTTCGAACGCGTCCGAAGGTCCCGGCGCGATCACGAAGAGCTCGTGGCCCATGTGCGCCGCCGCCTCGAACTTGCGGTCGATATAGGTCCGCACGCCCCCGCCGGTCGGGGAATAGAATTCTGCGACATCCACTATCCGCATCGCACCTTCGCAGCTTTCCGACACGCCTCGCCGCCGCCGGAAAAGCATCACCGTGACGGCGATGAGGGGGCTGGCTTCACAAGAGGACGGCGAGGGCCGGTGCGACCCTCATCGATTTCGAAAATCCGTGTGGTGGCGCCGGCGGCGCGTCGTCTTGGTCGGCGGGACCGGGCGGCGACTTGGAAGGATAAGCATGGACATCAAGGCTTTGACGGGCGTCGAGCGCGCGCGCCTGATGCGGATCGCCCTGTTTTCGGGGAACTACAATTACACGCTCGATGGGGCGAACATGTCCCTGAACCGGCTGGTGGGTCATTTGCAGGACACCCTGGGCGCGACCGTGCGGGTCTATTCGCCGACCTCGCCGAAGCCGGCCTTCGCACCGGTCGGGGATCTGGTGTCCGTGCCCTCGGTGAAAATCCCGTTCCGGGCCGACTATCGCCTGGCCCTTGGTCTTCCCGCCGCGATCCGCCGCGACGTCGAAGCCTTCAAGCCCGATCTCATCCACCTGTCGGCCCCCGACCCTCTGGGCCGCGCAGCGCTTAAACTCGGCCGACATCTCAAGGTCCCGGTCGTCGCCAGCCTTCACACCCTGTTCGACACCTATCTCGACTATTACGGACTGGGCTTTCTGCGCCCGAAGGCCCGTCGCCAGCTCTGGAGATTCTACGGCGCCTGCGACTACGTCATGGCGCCGACCGACGCCATCGCCGACGAACTGCGCAAAGAAACCCGCTCGACGGCGGTTCGCACCTGGGCGCGCGGCGTCGATCCCGAACTCTTCCATCCTGGCCGCCGCGACGAGGCCTGGCGGCGGCGCGTCGGTTTCGATCCTGACCGTCCGGTGGTCGTGTTTCTGGGCCGGCTCGTCTTGGAAAAGGGCCTGGCGGCATTTGCCGACACGGTCGCCCGGCTGGAGGGCGCCGGTCACGCGCCGCAGGTCCTGGTCATCGGCGACGGCCCGGCCCGCGCCTGGTTCGAGGCGCGGCTGCCGCGCGCCGTGTTCGCTGGCTTCCTGACCGGAGAGGCCCTGGCCGCGGCGCTGGCCAGCGGCGACATCTTCCTCAACCCCAGCACTACCGAAACCTTCGGCAACGTCAATCTCGAGGCGATGGCCTGCGGTCTCGCCATAGTCTGCGCGGATGCGCCTAACACCCGCGCCATAATGCGCCACGAGCGCAATGCCGTGCTCTGTGCGCCCGGCCATCCGGGGTCCTATGCCGAGGCGCTCTCGAAGCTGCTCGTCGATGACGGCGCGCGGCGCAGGCTGGGGGCCGAGGCGCTCGAGCGCAGCGCCGCCTATCGCTGGTCGGAGATCCTGGACGAGGTCGCCAAAGTCTATGTCGAGGCGCGCGATCGTCATGCCGCTTCGCCGGCGCGGGTCAACCCGTCGGTCGCGGACGCCCCCCTACCCTATCCGGAACGGAGCGGTCGCGTCGAACCCCAGCCGGCCGGCCTGCCCGCGCTCTAGGCCGGATCGAACAATGATCCTGACCTACCTCGACCGGTACCTGCTGCGGCGGGCGGTGACGCCAATGCTCGCCGTGCTGATCAGCACGATGGTGGCGTTCCTGATGGAACGCTTGATGCGCTCGTTCCAGCTTCTTTCGCAAACCACCGAGGGCTTCAAGTTCCTGACCGAGCTGCTGATCAACCTGGTGCCGCACTATGTGGGGCTGACCCTGCCGGGCGGCTTTTTCATCGGCCTGTTCGTGGTGGTCAACGGCCTCAACAAGAGCTCGGAGATCGACGCGATCCTCGCCAGCGGCATTGCGCTGGGCCGCTTCGCCGCGCCGTTCGTCGGCCTGGGGGTTGTGCTCATGCTGTTCAGCGTGGCGCTGTTCGGTTTCATCCAGCCCTATAGCCGCTATGCCTATCACGTCGTGCTGCATGCGGCCGCCAATGCGGGCTGGAACGGCGACATTCGCCCCAAGGCGCTGCTGTCGGCGGGCCCGGACGTCTTCCTGACCGCAGACGACACCGACCCCAGCGGTCGCCACCTGCAGCGCGTGTTCATTCGCAAACTGGATCCGGAAGGCCGCGAGGACGTGCTGACGGCCGGCTCCGCCGACGTCCTCAAGGCGCCGGGCGCGCGCGTGGTCACCCTGGTTCTGAACGGCGGCCGGCAGGTCAGCACCACACACGAGGGGCAAGTCTATGTCACGGATTTCGCCACCTTCGCGTTCGAGCTGCCGCTCGCTCAGTCCTCCAAACTCCTGCACATGCGCGGCGACGAGGCCAGCGAGTTGACCTTGGTTGAGCTGGCCCAGCAGGGTTTTGGCGCCCCCGAACCGGCCCTGCCCCGTCAGGTCCTGCTGGCCGAGCTCTTCTCGCGGCTATCCCGGGCGCTGATGCTGCCGCTCCTGCCGCTTCTTGCCGTCCCCTTCGGGCTAAGCGCCAAGCGCTCCGGCTCGGGCCCCACGATGATGATCGGCGGACTGATGCTCTTTAGCTTCGAGACCGCCTTGATCCTGGGTCAGGCCATGGTGACGTCCACGCCCCTGCCCGCCGCGGTCACGATCGGCGGACCAGCCGCCCTCTTCGCGACCGCATGCGTGGCCACCTGGATCGCCAGCCGCAAGCGGCCGGGCCAGAACCCGGTCAGCTGGCTCTCCGAGCGCGTCGCCGAACTCTTCGCCGCGATCGCCAGGACCCTCGGCCAGCGACCGTCGCCGTAGGAATGTCGCCGCCGCCAGACGGCGTGGGCGCTTGCCTTCGCCGCTCCGGCGCTTCATGTCTCACCCTTCACCGACTCTTTCAGCGGGCCCCGCGTCCTGGCGATGACCAACGATGCCGACCGTCAGATCCCGACCACGCGCCAGAGCTGAAGATGAAGGACGCTTCCCCCGACCTCTCGCCCCTGGCGAGCGCCTATCTGGAGCGCCGCGACGACATGCGACGCTTTTTCCTGGCGCGCCTGGGCGGCCGGGGCGATGTCGAGGACCTGCTCCAGGACCTGTATCTGAAGGTCCAGGCGGTTACCGAGGCGCCGATCGAGAACCCGCCGGCCTATCTCTACCGCCTGGCGTCCAACCTGATGCTGGACCGACTGCGGCAGGCCAAGCGGTCGGGCGCCCGCGAGACGGAATGGCGGCGGACCCACCATGCCAGCGTCGGCGCCCTGGACGTGGCCGACACGCCCGACGCCGAGAGCGCGGTGATCGCCCGCCAGCGGCTGGAGAAGCTCTCTTCGGCGCTGGAGGCGCTGGCGCCGCTTACCCAAAGGGTCTTCCGCCTGCACAAGTTCGAGGGCCTGACCCACGCCCAGACCGCCGAACGCCTCGGCATCTCGCGCAGCGCCGTCGAGAAGCACGTCAGCCTGGCCCTCGGCCATCTCGTCACCAAGGTGGGGCGATGACTGTGGCACGGATGCATCGCCCCACCGGGATGTGGGGAGGGCCTTGGGGCGCAAGGGCGTCATTATGGCGACGCCCCTCCAAGGCCGGGCGCGAAGAAAGCGCAAACCGCCGATGACCGAGCCTCTTTCTCAAGATTCGATCCAGCAGGCCGCCGCCGACTGGTTCGCCAGATTGCAGGGCGACGCCGCCCTTGAGGACTGGACGGCGTTCCAGACCTGGCTGGAGGCCGACCCCGAGCACGCCGCGGCCTATGAGGCGGTCGAGGCCGTCTGGCTCGATCTGGAAGACCTGCCCGCCAACGCCCCGGAGACCGCGCCGCTGGCCGCCAATGTCGTTCCCCTGCGCCCACCCTCCAGCCGTTCGGCGAGACGCGGGCTGCTGATTGGCCTTGGCGTGGCCGCGGCGGCGGCCATCGTCGTCCTGGCGCTGACGCCGCAGCTGACGGGTCCTGCCTACACCGACTACGCGACCCGGCGCGGCGAGACGCGCGAGATCGCCCTGGTCGACGGCTCGCGCCTGACCCTGGGCAGCGCGACGACCCTGCGCGTGCGCCTGGGCCGCCAGCAGCGCGATGTGACCCTGGTCGATGGCGAGGCCAGCTTCGACATCGCCCATCTGGAGAACCGCCCGTTTGTCGTGGCCGTCGGCGCGCGGGAGGTGCGCGTGCTCGGCACGGAGTTCAACATCCTCAACCACGCCGGGCGCCTTGCCGTCTCGGTGCGCCGCGGCCTGGTGGCCGTTACGGGAGGGCAGGAAGGGACGGTCAAGCTGGCGCGCGGCCAGCAGCTGGTCCAACTTCCCGGCGCGAGCGCGCAAACGCGCGAGGTGGTCCCGGACAGGGCCTTCGCCTGGACGTCCGGCAAGCTGATCTATGACCGCACGCCGCTGGCCGAGGTGGTCGGCGACCTCAATCGGTATGTCGCCACGCCGATCCGCGTCGATCCAAGCGCTGCCTCGGTGACAGTCTCGGGCGTCCTGCTGATCGACGAGGAGGCCGCCATGGTCCGGCGCCTGGAACTGTTCGCCCCGATCGTCGCTGAGACGATGGCGGGCGAGGTCATCCTCAAGGCCAAGACGGCGCGCCGCTGATCGTGACAAGGCAGATCGACCGCGTCAGCGCCCGACTCCGGGCTGCGGCCCTGGGTGCGGGCCTGGCAAGCCTTGTCGGCGCTCCCTCCGACGCCGCGCCGCGCCTGTTTACAAGCCGCAGCTCCCCCGTCGTCCGGTTGCAGATCGCCGCCAAGCCTGTCCGTGCGGCGCTGATCGAGTTCGCGCTTCAGGCCGAGCTCTCGCTGGGCGGCGATCTCGACGCGTGCCGCGGCCAAGCCCCCGCCCTGACGGGCCGCCTCTCCGTGTCGGCCGCGCTCGACGGCATCCTGGCCGGCAGCGGTTGCGGCTACCGCCAGCCCGATCCGCGCACGGTGATCATCCACCGCCTTGCAACAGCGCCTGCGCGTCCCGTGCGGCAGGCCTCGTCGCCGATGGGCCTGGGCGAGGTGGTCATCACCGCCCAGCGCTATCCCAACCTTCCGGGCCGCACGCCCTACGCCATCTCGGTGGTCTCGGCGGATGGGCTTGAGCGCCAGGCGCTGACCAGCCTCCACGACCTGACCGGCCAGGTCGCCGGCATGACGGTGACCAACCTTGGGCCTGGCCGCGACAAGGTGCTGCTTCGCGGCCTGTCGGACGGCGCCTTTACCGGTCAGGCCCAGTCGATGGTGTCGCTCTATCTCGACGACGTGCCGATCACCTACAGCGCTCCGGATCCAAACCTGCGTCTGACCGACGTCGAGCGCGTCGAGATCATGCGCGGTCCGCAGGGCACCCTCTATGGCGGCGGCTCGCTAGGCGGAGTGATGCGGATCGCCACCCGCAAACCCGACCTCGACCGCTATTCGGCCAGCGTGCTGACCGGGGTCGACTTCACCCAGGGCGGTGGACGCAGCGGCGAGCTCGAGGCAGTGGCCAACCTGCCGCTCATCCGCGGCCGGGCCGCGCTACGAGCTGTGGTCTATGGCGAGACCCAGGACGGCTACATCGCCAACCCAAGACTAGGCCTGAGGCGCGCCAACGGCTCCGACCAGGTCGGGATGCGAGCGAGCCTGCGCGCGATGTTGACGCCGAATTGGACTTTGACGCTGGGGATGACCCACCAGTCGAATGACAACCAGGACACCCAGTACGGGCTGCGGCGGCTGGGGCCGAAAATCCGCGACTCCTTGGTGCGCGAGCCGCACGACAGCGACTTCGATCACGCGTCCCTGACCGTGGCCGGCGAAGGCGGCTGGGGCCGGGTGACGGGCGCGGTCTCCCGCCTGTCGCACAATTTCGGTAGCCGCTACGACGCCACCGCGGCCTCGACGCTCTACGGCCTGGCGGGGGTTCCGGCGGCGTTCGACGAGCACAAGGGCATCAACCTGACGGTGGCTGAAGTCACCTACTCCACGCCCAGCGAATACCGCCTGCACGGCCTGGTCGGGGCGTTCGCCTCGGATGGCTCGATCGAGCTCGCCTCCAGCCTGCACGCCCTGCCCGCCCGCTCGCCGTTGGTCTACGCCGAGCGCCGGCGCGACAAGATCAACGAGGAGGCCCTCTATGGCGAAGTGACCTTCGACGCCACCGCGCGCCTGTCGGCCACGGCCGGCCTGCGCTGGTTCAACTTCAGCTTCGACACCGACTCCACGGTGACCCAGCCGGCCGGCCAGCGCCAAGTCAGTCGATCGGCCGAAGCCACCGGCTTCTCGCCCAAGCTGCTCGTCACCTATGACGTCCGACCCGGGGTGCTGGTCTACGCCCAGGCGGCCGAGGGCTATCGGCCAGGCGGGTTCAACACGGCCGGGCGGATCGGCCAGATGTTCGATGCGCCCGAAACGCCGCCGCGTCGCTACGCGGCCGACGAGCTGTGGAACTACGAGCTGGGCGCCAAGTTTCGGGCCTTTGATGACCGCCTTCAAGGCCGGGCGGCGGTGTTCTACGCGACCTGGGAGTCTGTCCAAAGCGATCAGTATCTGGCCGACGGCACGGCCTACACCGTCAATATCGGCGACGGCGCCAACCGGGGCCTCGAGGTCGAAGCGGCCTTCCGCGTCAGCGAGCGGCTCGACCTGCGCGCCGCGGCCCTGCTGAACAATCCTGAAGTCACCAGGTTCAACGCCGCCTTCAGCACGCGCAAGGGCGCGGCCCTTCCTGGGGTCTCCCAGGCTTCGGCCAGCCTCGGCGTCGACTATCATCGGGATCTGGCCGCGGGGCCGACCCTGCGCCTGCAAGGCCAAGCCTCCTATGTCGGCTCGTCCTATTTGACCTTCGGCGCCGACAGGGCCCACGAGATGGGGGATTTGGTGAGCCTGCGCGGCGTGGCGAGTCTGACGACGCCGGGCTGGACGCTGAGCGCCATCCTGGACAATCCGCTGAACGGCCACGCCAACAGTTTCTCGTTCGGCAATCCCTACCTGATTAGCCGAGACCAGATCATCACTCCGCCTCGCCCCCGCACCGTGAGCTTTCGCTTTAGCAGACGGTTTTAGAGACACGCAGAGACGTGTGCGGGCCTGACGAGCTGACCAGCGCGAAATGGGCAAGGTGGCGAGAGGCGCGAGCGTTCATCACGGTTGTTCGGATTAGGTCATTAGGGCCCAGGCGTACTCGCCACGGCTGCGGACGGCGGGAATTCGAGGGACGCTGACGGCGCGCCGTCGAAATCAGGCAAGACCTGAATCTCGCCCGTGGCCTCGCGTACCAGGGCCGCGCGACGCTGGAGATAGGCCGATCGCACGGTCGCATAGGGATCCGTCGCGCTCTCTAGCGCCCGGACCTGAGGGTCGAGACGAGTCCGCGTGTTCAAAAGGTTGGCGCCCAGCCGGGTCGCCCCGAATGTCGTACGGAAATTGCCGCCGACCAGGGTGACGGGGTCGGTCACGATGTCGACCACCCGGCCCGCGCCTTCGCGTACGGTCAGCGGGCCAAGAACCGGAATATAGAGAAACGCCCCCGGCTTGACCCCATAACGACCCAGGGTCTGACCAAAATCTCCCCGATGGTGGGGGAGGTCCAAATCGGTGGCGACATCGAACAATCCGAGCATGCCGGCCATCGAGTTGATGGCGAAACGCGAGGCGGTCACCCCCGCACGCTTGGGATGCCCCTGGGCGATGTCGTTGAGGAGCGTGCGCGGTTCGCCGAGGTTGTCGACCGCCGCGCTTACGCGGTCACGCACTGGATCTGGCGCCACGGCCATGTAGGCATGAGCGATCGGCCCGGTCACCCAGCGGTCGAGACCCATGCTAAAGCCGTAGCTGGCGCGGTTGAACGCTATGAAAGGGTCGTTGACGGTCGTCCCGACGGCCTCGGGGCCGGCCACCGGCAGTTTCGGATTGGAAGCCTCTGTGCTGACCTGCGCCATGGCGGCGGACGTCAACACCCCTGCCGCGAGAATGCCGAGCGCCAACCGCACTTCGGGCCTACGCGCCGCGGGCGCACCGGTCGCGAGAGGAAAGCGGCGTCTGTCCATGGTGAGCTCTTCTATTCAAGTGACGCGTCACTGCGCCGTTCTGGCCAATGACGCCGCCGTCACACAGCCTCCACACTCGCTCGTTCGCTTCCTCGACGACGGCCGGCGAGCCCGCCCGTATCGAGGCCGGTCAGCCGGCTTGGTCGAGCGGCGAAATAGGTGCGCGTTCAAACCATCGAGCCGCAGGCGCGTTGACAGGCTTCGGCGGGACGGGGCCGCTGCGCTGAGTGAAATCGCCCTGGTTGCGCCATTACCGACCCTAACGAGTGTCCGGGGAACGAACCTTGGAGGCTGCTCTCACCGCTGTGGCGAGATGCGGCGGTCCGCCACTACAGTTCGCAACCGAAAGGTCCGCGCAAGCTTGGGCTCGCATATGCCGGCCACCGCGCCAAAGCGGTGTTGCTGGACCTGACGAGATGCAAACGTACCTTCCAATTCTCTGTCTAGTCGCCTCCGCCGTGGCTGGCGGGGGCGTCGCCCAGGCCGAAGACGGCGACCGCGACGGTCTGCGCCTGTCGCTCGGCGCCGCCGGGGTCTATCGGCCCGAGTTCAAGGGCTCCAAGGACTATGAGCTGAAGCCCCTGCCCTTCGTCGGTCTCCGCTATGGCCGGGGCGACTACTACGTGGCCCTGGAGGGTGGCGCGCTGCGGGCCAATGTGCTGCCCGGCGGCGTCCTGGAGTTCGGGCCGGTCGTCTCCTATGAGCGCGGCCGGAAGGACGACATCAAGAACCTCGCGATCCGACGCCTGGGCGAGATCGACGCCGCCGTCAACGCCGGGGTCTTCGCGCGTAAGCGCTTCGACGTCGCCGGCGGAACGCTGGGGATCAGCGCGGAGGCGCTGACCGACACCGGCAAGGTCCACAAGGGCGTGCTGGCCACGGTCGGCGTCGACTACGATCGCCAACTCACCGACCGCTGGAGCGTGGGCGCCAACCTGTCGACCACCTGGGCCGACGAGAAGTACATGGGGACCTATTATGGCGTCTCGCGCGCCGGGGCGCTGGCCAGCGGGCTTTCGCCCTACGCCGCGGACGCCGGGATCGAGACTGTCGAGGTCGGCGCCAGCCTGCGCTACCGGATCAGTGATCGCTGGAGCGCCCTGGCGCACGGGAGCTACGGCCGGCTCGTTGACAGCGCGGCCGACAGCCCCATAGTCGCCCGCGAAGGCTCCGCGAACCAAGGTCAGGTCGTCTTCGCCCTGCTCTACAGCTTCTGACGGCCATGCGCGCCCTGCTGATCGAGGACAATGTTCGGCTCGGCGAGGCGACCGCTCGGTCGCTGGTCAAGGCCGGATTCACGGTCGATCTCTTCGACACCGTCGAGGACGGATGGCACGCTTGGCGCAGCGTGACCTATGACGCGGTGATCCTCGACATCATGCTGGGCGACCAGAGTGGGCTGGACCTGCTGCCCAAGGCGCGCGCCGCCGGCCTGCGCACGCCGGTCCTGATGCTGACCGCCTTGGGCAGCGTCGACCAGCGCGTGCAAGGGCTGGAACGGGGCGCCGACGACTATCTCGTCAAGCCGTTCGCCATCGAGGAACTGGTGGCGCGCCTGCGGGCGCTGGGACGTCGGCCGGCTTTGACCGCCGACGTCCTGCGCTACGGGAACCTGGAATATGATCAGAACGCGCGCGAGATCAGCGTGGGCGAGGCGCGCCTGCCTCTGTCGCGCGGCGAAAGCATCGTGCTGGAACGCTTCCTGCGCCATCCCGACCGGGTGGTCACCAAGGCCCAGCTGGGCGACAGCCTGCATAGCCTGGAACAGGACTACACCGACAACTCCATCCAGGTGCATGTCCACCGGGTGCGCCGGAAGATGGCCGAGCTGGGTGCGGACGTGACGATCCGCGCGCTTCGCGGGCTCGGCTACATCGCGGTCCGGCTGGAGGGGGGACGAACCGCCGCGGTCGAGTGATCGTCCCGTCGGCCGCGCGGACGGAAGTCGAGCTCGAAGCAGGCGCCGCGTTCCGAGACCGCCAGCCGCGCCTGGCCGCCGTGTCGCTCCATGATCTGGCGAACGATCGACAGGCCAAGGCCGGCGCCCGAACCGCGCGGATCGCCACGGCTGAACCGGTCGAACACGCGATCCCGGATCGCCGCCGGCACGCCGGGACCATCGTCACTGACCCGGACTACGCCGTGGGCGTCGACGCTCACCAGGATCTCCGCGCCGGACGGGGTATGACGCACGGCGTTTTCGAGCAGGTTGCGCAGCGCGGTCTCGACCAGGCCGGCCTGGCCGTCGAGCGCGAAGGTCTCGACCGCGCTGTCGAAGCCGATGGTGCGATCGCTGGACAGGATGAAGCTGGCCATGTCGCCGGCCACGTCGCGCGACAGGGCGACCAGGTCGAAGCGCGCGCCGACGCCCGAGGCGCCGCCCTCCGCCTCGGCCAGGGCCAGCAGTTGGGCGATCAGCCGCCCAAGGCGCTCGAACTCCTCGCTGGCCGCCCGGCGCTCGTGCGGCTCCAGCAGACTCTCGACCTGGGCCCGCAAGGTCGCCAGCGGCGTGCGCAGTTCGTGGGCGGCATTGGCGGAGAAATCACGTTGCGCGCGCAGCCCCACCTCGAGCCGATCGAGCGCGGCGTTGAAGGCCTCGACCAGCGGCGCGATCTCGCGCGGCGCCGCCTCGGCGGGCAGTCGGGCCTCGATCGTGGCGGGGGCGATGCCCCCGGCCAGATGGGAAAGACGGCGCAGCGGACGCAGGCCGATGTGCAGAGTCGCGTAGACCCCGCCCATCATCAGGACCAGCAGCAGCACGATCTCCGGCGTCGCGTCACGGAACTGGGCCACGATCCACGCGGGACGCAGGCGTTCCAGTAGCGGCACGCCAAGATCTTCGGGATCCTTGCCGTGCACGGCGGCGAACACGATGGTCGTGGTCACGGCGAACAGGACCAGCGGAAACAACATGCGCATCAGCGACGGTCCGCCAAGCCCGCGCTTCAAAACCCTCCGCAAGGCGCGGATCATCGGCATATCCTTCATTCGCGACTCCGCCTCGCGGACGCCGCCCGGCGCGCGCCGACCAGCCAGACGCCGCCGCACTCTACGTCGATCAGCCGCCATCCACCCGTCGATCTCAAGACGCGCCAGGACATTTGCATCGGCGCCGACGCCCGCCCGTCGTTGATCACGAAGGTGACGATCACCTCGTCCGGTCGCGAGCTGGTCGAGCCCAGCACCGTCACCTCGTCGACGGACCCGCGCCACAGGCGCCCGTCGTAGGCGCGCGCGACCTCCAGGCCGAACGCCGCCGCCAAACCCTGCCTTTGCGCGAAGGTCGGCCTCGGCCCAAGTTCACCCAGGATCTGGTCCATGATGTAGCCGATGTCCGTCAGGCGGCTGACGGCCGAGGCGAAGGCCGTCGCCCGCCGGGACGCGGTCAGGCCCGCATCGCCCATGATGCGTAGGAGGTCCCGCACGGCGTCAGTCACGAACGCCTCGGCGTCCGGATGGCCGACCACGATCGCCCATGGCGCCGGCGCCGCGCACTCCATCAGGATCCGCCACGGGCTGCGAAGACAAGCCATAACGGGGTCAGGGCTCGATCGTGGCGGCGTCGAAATCGGGCAGGACCTGGACCCCGCCCTTGGCCTGGCGAACCATGTCGGCGCGGTTCTGCAGATAGGCCGAACGCATCATGGCATAGGGATCGGCCGCGTCGTCGAGGGCCCGAAAGAAGCCGTCGGCGTTGGCGCGCCCGTCAAGGACCGTGGCGGTCGAGCGGATCGAGCCGAACATCTTCGGACCGCCGGCCGTCGCCATGGCGACCGGATCGGTCATCATGTCGACCAATCGGCCGGCGCCGTCCCGCAAGGTGGTGGGCCCCATCAGGGGCAGGACGAGGTAGCGCCCCGGCTTCGCGCCGTAGCGGCCCAGGGTCTGGCCGAAGTCTCCTTCGTGACCTTCCAGGCCCAGCTTGCCGCCCACGTCGAACAGTCCAAGGCCGCCGGCCGTGGTGTTGATCAGGAAGCGCGACGCCGTCACGCCGGCCGCGCGGGGCCGTCCTTGCGCCAGGTCGTTGATGGCCGTGCGCGGCTCGGCGAGATTGGCCACGAAGGACGAGACACGACCGCGCACGACGCGCGGCGTCACCTTCATGTAGCCGCGGCCCATCGGTCCGATAAGAAGTCGGTCGAAGCCGCGATTGAACCTAAAGGCGCCACGGTTGAACGTTTCCCACGGATCATTCGCGATTGCTTCGGTCTCCGAGGCCAGCTCTAGAGCGGACTGGGCCGAGGCAGGACGCGCCAGGGCGCAGAGAAGGACCAGGCCAGCGAACGAGCCGACACGATCTGCTGAGCGCAAGTACGGTAGGAAGGTCATGACGTCGGGCTCCAGGAAGGAATGCCCAGCGCTATGCGCGGCGTGGCTTGCGCGAAGCTTTCGACTGAATTGGCAAAGCGCTATCCAGGCGAGCAGACGGCGGTTTTTCGACACGTCAGTCGAGTTTCCAGCGGTTCCCGCGCCACGAGCTGCCGTTGCCTCAGCTCCAGGAACTGGACGTTCGCGCCATCGGCCAACGGGGCGAGATCGACCCTGAGCCATCGACAGCTTCGGAGTTGGCTAGGGCGCGATCGACCAGCGGCGAACGGCCTGGGTAATAGCAATCAGCGTCGCACCACTGGCGTCGAAGGCGATGTCCGATTGGAACGCGTCGTCGTACGGCAACACACGGGCATTTTGCCACCCGTCGGCCGACGTGAGCACCTCTATATGGTCCGAAAAGGCGAAGGCCGCCTTTTGGCCGTCAGCCGACATTGTGACGGTATTGAGCCAATCATCATGCCACGTGGCCACCGGTTGAGCATTGGCCGCCGCTCCCAGCATGGAGGGACTGGTGATCATTGAGGCGGTGTAGACGTGTGTGTCGGGGTTCTGTTGGGCACGGAGACCAACTAGCCCGTTGGAGGCTCCAGCATAATGTTCCCCGGGCTTCAACATCGGTAGGGACGGCGCATAGGTCTTCGCCACCTCGGGAGCATCGCGCCCATCGAGACCTATCGCTCGCAAGGTGTCCGCCCGGTCAACATAAAGGAACGCGTGAGGTCCCGCTCGCCACAGCAATTTACCAAAGGCCGCTGTACTCGCGACTTTGATTTCGCCACTTCGGTAGAAGAGGAACAGGCCTTGCTCTGGCGTCTTTCCAGCCGCAGACGACAGGCGGATCAGCCAACCGTTGGGAACATCGATCTTCTCGGCGATCTGGGCCTCAAATGGCAGGTCCAATGCTGCCGCTTCGCGGATTTGGCCGCTGTCATCATAGCTCCAGACGGCTAGCCGGCGGCTTGCCGTTTGTAGCGTGTCCTTGGCCTGAGTACCGGCCCAATAGACCCGGCCCGAGGGATCAAAGCCGAGCATTCGCACGTCCAAATGAAGACCGATCGTGACCATGCGCTCGCCATTGCCCGGTTCGGACAGCACCAGCCGCGTTTCGATCGGGCCATGTGTAGGCAAACAATCGACGATCCAGCCGAAACGGCCAGCGCCCGGAGCAGCGGCGAGCGATTGAAAGCCGGGAGCGCCACAATAGGCTTGTTCGGCCGGCCTCGCAGCGGCGCTTCCAACGTCGATCGTGGATGCGACGAAGATCATTCCGATCGCGGCAAAAATACGAACAGCCGGACGGGACCTAGCGAACATGATGGCCTTCAGTTTTAGGTAGAGCTTGGGGCTCACCTAATCTCTCGGTGTCGTCCAAAGCAAGCGTGTCCGCCCCCCTCCCCGGCTCATTGGCCAGTCCGCTTCGGCGACCATGTGGCGGCGTGGGCGGACATTGGAATAACCGCCGAATGCGGACTTTCGTTATCAGTCCGCGATGAACCGATAGCCGACGCCCGGCTCGGTCTCGATGATTTTCGGGTGCGCGGGATCACCCTCCAGCTTTTGGCGTAGCTGGCCGATGAAGACCCTCAGATACTGCGTATCCATGGCGTGGGCCGCCCCCCAGACCGCCACCAGAAGGTCCTTGTGGGTCAGCAGCTTGCCGTGGCCGAGCGCCAGGCGCGCGAGCAGATCGTACTCCTTGGGCGAGACCTTCACGACCGCGCCGCCCCGGGTGACGCGACGCTTGTCCAGGTCGATCTCGACGTCGCCCGAGCGGATGGGCCCGGCCGGCGCCTTGGCCGAAGCGCGCTGGCGCAGGGCGGCGCGGAGACGGGCCAGCAGCTCGCCGACGCCGAACGGCTTTTCCAGATAGTCGTTGGCGCCGTTGTCCAGGGCTTGGATCTTCTCGGCCTCGCGGTCGCGGGCCGACAGGATCAGGATCGGCCCCTCGTAGAAGTCGCGGGCCCGGATCAGCACGTCCTTGCCGTCCATGTCGGGCAGACCCAGGTCAAGGACCACGGCGTCGGGGGACCACAGTGCTATGCCGCGCAGCCCCTCCTGCCCCGCGTCGGCGCGCAGCGGCTCGTAGCCGGCAGCGTCGAGCGCCGGCCCGAGGAAGCGATGGATCTGCGGTTCGTCGTCGATGACGAGGATGCGCGGGCGCGAGATGCTCATGGCGTGGTCATAGCAGGTGATGCGGCATGACGACCGCCTTGGGCAGGCTGATCAGGATCCGCGTGCCCTGGCCGTCGTGGATCGGGCTGGCGGCGGCGATGCGGCCGCCCATGGCGTCGATGAAGCCCTTGGAGATCGACAGGCCCAGGCCGGCGCCCTGGTTGCGATCGGACGGCTCCTCCATGCGGCGGAACTTTTCGAAGACCCCTTCCAGCTCGGTGGCCGGGATGCCGCGCCCCTCGTCCTCGATGCTGATGACCACATTGGCGCGGTCCTCGTAGGCGGCCATCTCGATCCGGGCGCCTGGCGGGCTGTAGGCGATGGCGTTCTCGAGGATGTTGACGATCGCCTGCTCCAGCAGTCCGCCGTCGACGCGCACCAGGCTGAGTTGGCCCGGATAGTCGCGGACCAGCTGACGCTCGCCCAGCCGGCGGGCGACGCGGTCGGCGGCGGCGCCAAGCACATCGCGGACGTCGGTCCAGTCGGTGCGCAGCCGCAGCGCGCCGCCTTCCAGCCGGGTCATGTCCAGCAGGTTGCCGACGTAGCGGTTCAGCCGCTCGGCTTCCTCGCGGATGCTGAGGATCAGGTCGTCGCGCACGGCGGCCTTCAGGGTCTTGCCATAGTCGATCAGCGTGCTGGAGGCGCCCAGCACCGTCGACAGCGGCGTGCGTAGGTCGTGGCTGATGGAGTTGAGCAGCGCCGAGCGGAAACGGTCGGCGCGGCGCAGGGTCTCGGTCTCGACGGCCTCGGTCGCCAGTTCGGCGCGTTCGAGGGCCACCGCGCCCTGCCCCAGCAGCGCCAGGACCAGCCGCTCGGTGTCCGATCCCGGAACCATCGCCCCCGCCTCGATCCCGGCCACGCCCGCTCGCGAGCGTACGCCGTCCAGCGGCCAGAAGGTCCAGCGCGCCTGCGGTAGCGTGCCGGTGCCGAAACCGGCGGGCTCGCCCTTCTCCCAGGCCCAGCGCGCGGCGGCCATGGGCGCGGCGTCCAGGGCTTCAAGAGACGGCGCCCCGGCCGTGGGCTCCAGTTCTCCGTTGTGCGGCAGCAACACCACGGCCTTGGCGCCGGCGGCCGCGGCGGCCTGTTCGGCGATGGCCCGCGCGGCCGCCTCGCGCCCGGCCGCGGCCGAGAACACCCGGCTGGCGGCCAGCAGGGCTGAGACCGCCGAGGCGCGGCGTTGGGCGTCCCGGCCCTGGTCCCGCACCCGCCCAGCCAAGCCCCCGGCGGCCAGGGCCACGGCCCAGAACACGACGAGCGTCAGCAGATCGATCGGCGAACCGATCGCGAAACTGTGGCGCGGCTCCAGGAACAGGTAGTTGTAAACGAGGAAGGCGACGGTCGCCGCCGCCAGCGCCGGTCGCAAGCCGTGCAGCACGCCGGCCGCCAGCACGGCGGCCAGGAAGATCATCCCCAGGTCCACGCGGTCGAACGCGATGTCCAGGCCCCAGGCGACCAGGCTGGCGATCGCGACGAAGCCCGCCCCGGTCAGATAGCCCATCCAGGGCGCCGGCGAGCGCGGCCGGGGCGGTTCGACCACGGCTTCGTGCGCGGCTTCGGTGACGACGTGGATCGCCGCGCCCCGGGCCTCGCGCAGCAAGGCGGCCGCCAGCGACTTGCCCAACAGCTCGCGCCAGCGACTGTCGGCGGACTTGCCGATGACGATCTGGGTGACGTTGTTGCGCCGGGCATAGGCCATCACCGTGGCGACGACGTCCGACCCCGTGAGCACGATGGTCGAGGCGCCCAGCTGCTCGGCCAGCTTCAGGGCGTCGCTGGCGCGCGCGGCGGCCGCCGGCCCGGGCGGCGGCCGGTCGGGACGATCGACGTGGGCGACCGTCCAGGGCGCGTCCATCATCATGTCCGACAGCCGCCGACCCGTGCGCACGAGGCCGCTGGCCATGGCGTCGCCCCCTACAAGGACCAGGATACGCTCGCCCGCCGCCCAGGGGCCCTCCACCCCCTTCTCGCGCATCGTCGCGACCAGCTGGTCGTCGACCGTCTGGGCCGCCCGGCGCAGGGCCAGTTCGCGTAGGGCGGTGAGGTTCTCGACCTTGAAGAAGTTCTCCGAAGCCAGGCGCGCGGTCTCGGGGACATAGACCTTGCCCGCCGCCATCCGCTCGCGCAGCTCGTCTGGGGTAATATCGATGAGTTCGATGGCGTCGGCGCGCGACAGGGCGCTGTCGGGCACGGTCTCGCGCTGGCGCACGCCGGTGATCCGCTGGACGACGTCGACCAGGCTTTCCAGGTGCTGGACGTTCAGGGTGGTCCAGACGTCGATCCCCGCCGCCAGCAGTTCCTCGACGTCCTGCCAGCGCTTGGGATGGCGCGAGCCGACGGCGTTGGAGTGGGCGTACTCGTCGACCAGCAGCAGCTTGGGCTTGCGCGCCAAGGCGGCGTCGAGGTCGAACTCCATGACCACCCGCTCACGATGGTCGATCGGCTTGCGGGGCATGACCTCCATGTCCCGTAGCAGGCTCTCGGTCTCGCGGCGGCCATGGGTCTCGACCAGGCCGATCACGACGTCCTTGCCCTCGGCCTTGCGGCGGCGGGCGGCGCGCAGCATCTCGTAGGTCTTGCCGACCCCCGGCGCCATGCCCAGAAACACCTTGAGGCGCCCCCGGCTCGCCTTGTTGGCGGCGGCCAGGAGCGCCTCGGGATCGGGCCGTTTGGGTTCGTCCGCCGCCAAGCGTCTAGCTCGGCGCGCGGGCGTCGAGCGCCCGGTTGACCGCCAGCACATTGACGCGCGGCTGGCCGATGAAGCCCAGCACACGGCCCTGCACGTGGGCGTCGATCACCGCTTCGACCTGGCTTTTGGCAAGGCCGCGCGCCTTGGCGACACGGGCGGCTTGGAAGTGGGCGTAGGCCGGAGAGATGTCGGGATCCAGACCCGAAGCCGAGGTGGTCACCGCGTCCGCCGGAATGGGCGCGCCGGGGTTCTCGGCTCGCAAGGCGTCGGCGTCCGCCTTGACCCGCTTGGCCAGCGCTTCGTTCGTCGGCCCCATGTTGGAGCCGCTGGAAGCCGAGGCGTCGTAGCCGGCTCCGGCCGCCGATGGCCGGGGATGCAGGTACTTGGGCGCGGCGAAGGCCTGGCCGATCAAGGTCGAACCCACGACGGTCCCCCCGGTGTCACGCACCAGGCTGCCATTGGCCTGAGCGGGAAACGCCGCCTGGGCGACGCCGGTGACGGCCAGGGGATAGGCCAGACCCAGAAGCACGGTGAACAGGCCCATCGAAACAAGAGCCGGGCGAAGATGGGAGAGCATGACTTGTGAGTCTCCGAAGGGTTCAGCTTAGGCCAAGCCGAGGGCGGATACGATCAGGTCGATCAGCTTGATGCCGATGAAGGGCGCGACGAGGCCGCCGAGGCCATAGATCAGCAGGTTGCGCGACAGCAGCTTGTCGGCCCCGACGGCCCGGTACTTCACGCCGCGCAGCGCCAGCGGGATCAGGGCGACGATCACCAGGGCGTTGAAGATCACCGCCGACAGGATCGCGCTCTCCGGGCTGTGCAGGCGCATGACGTTCATCGCGCCCAGGGCCGGAAGCGAGACCACAAACATCGCCGGGATGATGGCGAAGTACTTGGCCACGTCGTTGGCGATCGAGAAGGTCGTCAGGGCGCCACGGGTGATCAGCATCTGCTTGCCGACCTCGACGATCTCGATGACCTTGGTCGGGTCGCTGTCGAGGTCGACCATGTTACCGGCTTCCCGGGCCGCCTGGGCGCCGGTCTGCATGGCCACCCCGACGTCGGCCTGGGCCAGGGCGGGCGCGTCATTGGCGCCGTCGCCGCACATGGCCACCAGCCGGCCTCGGCCTTGTTCTTCCCGGATCAGGCGCAGCTTGTCCTCGGGCGTGGCCTCGGCCAGGAAGTCGTCGACGCCGGCCTCGGAAGCGATGGCGGCGGCGGTCACCGGGTTGTCGCCGGTGATCATCACCGTGCGCAGGCCCATCCGGCGCAGGTCAGCGAAGCGCTCCTTCACGCCGGGTTTGACGACATCCTTCAGGTGAATGACCCCAACCAGGACTCCGTTCTCGCTGACCGCCAGCGGCGTGCCGCCGGAGCGGGCGATGCGGTCGACGGCGGCGGCGACCTCGGCGGGGATCATCTTCGGATCGATGGCCAGGCTCCGGTAGACAGCGTCCACTGCGCCCTTGCGCCAGGACATCGGCCCCCCGTTTCCATTTGGGCCGTCCAGGCCCGACTGGCGCGTCGAGGCGCTGAAGGCGATCGCGGTCGCGCCGGCGGGAATCTCAACGACCAGGCCCTGGCTACGTCCCAGCTCGACGATCGAGCGGCCCTCCGGCGTCTCGTCGGCCAGCGAGGCGCTGACGGCGGCGCGCAGGGCGGCCTCGGGACGCACGCCGGGCGCGGCGATCACCTCGGTGGCCATGCGGTTGCCGAAGGTGATGGTGCCGGTCTTGTCCAGCAGCAGGGTGTCGACGTCGCCGGCGGCCTCGACGGCCCGGCCCGAGGTCGCCAGCACATTGACCTTCAGCAGGCGGTCCATGCCGGCGATGCCGACCGCGGACAGCAGTCCGCCAATGGTCGTGGGAATGAGCGTGATGAACAGCGCGCCCAGCACCAGCGGATCCAGCGCCACGCCCGAGAACTTGCCCAGGCCCAGCAGGGTGACGACCGCGATCAGGAAGATCAGGGTCAGGCCCGCCAGCAGCACGGCCAGGGCGACCTCGTTGGGCGTCTTGCGCCGGTCCGCGCCCTCGACCATGGCGATCATCCGGTCGAGGAAGGTGTTGCCCGCCTCGGCCGTGACCCTCACCTTGATCCAGTCGGAGACCACCGTGGTGCCGCCGGTGACGGCCGATCGGTCGCCGCCGCTCTCGCGGATCACGGGGGCGCTTTCGCCGGTGATGGCCGCCTCGTTGACGCTGGCCATGCCCTCGATGATCTCGCCGTCGGTCGGGACGACGTCGCCGGCCTCGACCAGGATCACCTCGCCGACGCCCAGCTTGTGGGCCGGAGTCGGGATGATGGTCCCGGTCTTTTCGTCGATGATCAGCTTGGCCTTGGTGGTGACGCGGGTGGCCCGCAGACTGTCGGCCGCCGCCTTGCCCCGCCCCTCGGCGACGCTTTCGGCCAAGTTGGCGAACAGCACCGTGGCCCACAGCCAGGCCGCGACCTGGATCGCGAAACCGGCCGACTGCTGGTTGACGATCGCCGCGACCGCCGAGACGGTCGACAGCAGAGCGACGATCCAGGTGGTGAAGATCACCGGATTGCTGGTCAGCCGGCGCGGGTCCAACTTGACGAAGGCGTCCTTGGTCGCCCGCAGCAGGACCGCGGACGAGAGGCCGCCGGCCAGGGTGGCCGACTGTCGCCGGCTTTCCCCGCTCGGCTTGTCGCCGCCCCGCTTGCTATCGAGGGAGGGTTCCAGAGTGGTCATGTCAAATCGCCTTTGCGATCAGCGGTGTCAGTGGGCGGCGGCGACCGCGGCGAGCGCTTGGAAATGCTCGACGATCGGTCCCAGCGCCAAGGCGGGGAAGAATTGCAGGCCGCCCAGGATCAGGATCACCCCGATCAGCAGGCCGATGAACAGGCCGCCGTGGGTGGGCAGCGTGCCGGCCGAGGGCGCGAGCTTCGGCTTGGCCGCCAGGGCGCCGGCGATGGCCAGCACCGCGACGATGGGGACAAACCGGCCCAGCATCATCGAGATCCCCAGCGTGGTGTTCCACCACGGCGCGTTGGCGCTCAGCCCGGCGAAGGCCGAGCCGTTGTTGGCCGTGGCCGAGGTGTAGCCGTAGAGGATCTCCGACAGGCCGTGCGGGCCGGCGTGCATCAGGCCCTTCAGCGCCTCGGGCAGAACGGCGGCGACCGCCGAAAAGCCCAGCATCGACAGCGGGACGATCAATACGGCCAGCATGGCCAGCTGGATCTCGCGCGCCTCGACCTTCTTGCCAAGATACTCGGGCGTGCGGCCGACCATCAGGCCGGCGACGAACACCGCCAGCAGGGCCATCACGACCATGATGGCGATCCCCGAGCCGATGCCGCCCGGCAGGATCTCGCCCAGCTGCATCAGGAACATCGCCACCGCGCCGCCCAGTGGCATCAGGCTGGAGTGCATGGTGTTGACCGAGCCGCTCGAGGCGCCCGTGGTCATGGCCACCCAGGCGGCCGCGGCCGGCGCGCCAAAGCGAACCTCCTTGCCCTCCATGTTGACCAAGGCGTCGACATGAGCGGCCACCAGGGCCGGTGCGGCTTGCGTCTCCGTGACATAGACCGCCGCCGCGCCCGCCGAGAGCAGGATCATGGCCGCCGCCACCAGGGCGCGGATGTCCTTGCGCGCCAGGGCCGAACGGCCGAAGGCGAAGAAGGCGGCCCAGCCCAGCATGTTGATCGACACCGCCGTGATCAGGTTGGTCAGCGGCGTCGGGTTCTCGAACGGGTGAGCGGAATTGGCGTTGAAGATCCCGCCGCCGTTGATGCCCAGTTGCTTGATCGCTTCCTGGCTGGCGGTGGCGAACAGGGCGATCTTCTGCGGCGCGCCTTCCAGCGTGGTCGCATCGACGCTGGCGGCCAGGGTCTGGGGCAGGCCCAAGGCCACGAGCACGATCGCCAGCACCAGGCTCAGCGGCAGCAGCACGTAGAGCGTGGTGCGCACCAGGTCGGCCCAGAAGTTGCCGACGCCCTCGCCCCGATTGGCGACAAAGGCGCGCGCCAGCGCCGCCGCGATCGTCGCGCCCGTGGCGGCCGAGACGAAGTTCTGAACGGTCAGCACCAGCATCTGGCTCAGCGTCGACATGGTCGTCTCGCCGCCATAGCTCTGCCAGTTGGTGTTGGTCACGAAGCTGGCGGCGGTGTTGAACGCCAGGTGCGGCGAGACGCCGGCGAAGCCTTGCGGGTTCAGCGGCAGGACGCCTTGCAGGCGCAACACGGCGTAGACCAGGACGAAGCCCACGGCGTTGAACGCCAGCAGCGCGCCGGCATAGCCGTGCCAGGTCTGGCTCTTCCTCGGATCGATCCCGCCGGCCGCATAGAACAGGGCCTCGACCGGGTTCAGCACCGGATCCAGCCAGGTGCGCTCACCGTTCCAGACCCGAGACATGTAGACACCCAAGGGCCAGGCGATCGCGACCGCCAGGCCCAGGGTCAGGGCGATTTCCGCCCATCCTTGCCAATTCATGGCCAATCCTCTTGGGGAACCCTCAGAACTTGTCGGGTCGCAGCAGGGCCGCGACCATGTAGGCCGCGACGACGATCGCCCCGGCCGCCCACAGCACGCTCACCAGCATGGTCAGACGCGCCTCAGCGCCATGGCGAAGCCGGCGAAGGCCGCGAACAGCCCTACTCCCAGCGCCAGAAAGATCAGGTCAGCCATTCGCCGCCTCCGTTCGGATAGGCGGCTTGAAGACCACGGCGGCGCGTAAGCGCGCCATGCGAGAAGGGCCTCGAGGCGTAAGGGCCGCGTAAAGGCCACGCACGCTTAGGCTCATGCGCCCGCAATCCGTCCGGCAGGACGGTTGACTATTAGGCGATGTCGGGTGAGAGTTTCCTTGTCGGCTTCCAATCGACGTCGGATTCTCTCCGAGACAAACCCGGACCTAAATGGTCCGGGTATTGGCTCCCCGCCTAAGCGGTTTGATTTCCTGAAAATTACATGGTGGAGCGCTCCCGGCTCACGGGCCTGTCGGTACAGCCGTTTCGGTGGCCGGAGCCTTGGCGCGAAGCGGCGTGGCAAGCTCATCTTGCCGTAGCCCTAGCCGGATCGCAGCGCAGGGCGCGCCTGCAAGCAATTCAGGCGCGCCAGAATACGAATTTATAATTCGAGTCTAATCAAGACCTTTGAAGAAACAATGTTTCCCGCCAGCGAAGGCGACCGCGCCCATCATGTGTACTTAGGGCCACATTTTTCATACTGCAAACATACTGCATTCTCTGGAAATTTGGCCGCGCTTTCTCCACGTGAAATGATTTGCGCGCCCTTACCCAGGAGCAACGTTGACTCATCGCTTCCCTTGGGAAGGACCGCTTCCTGGAAGCCGAGGCAAAGTGAGCGGCGAAACGGTGGAACCTGACTCGCTAGAAGCATTGGACGGGTGTGCTGGGTGCGGAGCGTGATGGCCTCTCAGTTGCAGTCCCGTCTCGGGGCGATGGAGTGCTCATTCGCGGAGCCCGACCCGGGCATGAAAAGAAGCCCCGCCGGTCTTTCGACCGACGGGGCTTTCGACTCGGCAGCGCGGTCGTGGCGAGGGGGCCGCCCGACCGTTTCGGATCAGAACGAGTACCGCAGCGTCGCCGAGGTGGTTCGCCCGGCGTAGGCGCGGCCTAGTACGACGCCGCTGGTCGGGATCGTGGCCTGCTCGACGTCGGCCAGAGCCAGCTTGTCGAACAGGTTGTTGACGTTCAGCATCAGCTGCACCCGCTCGGTCGGACGGAACTGCACGAAGGCGTTGACCAGCTTGTAGCCGGACAGCTTCAGTTGGTTGGTGTCCTGCGCGTAGCTGCTGGTGGTGCCGATCACGTTCACACCGACGGTGGCGTACTTCAGCTCGACCTGCGGCGTGACCTCGAAGATCAGGTCGGCCTGGTGGCGTGGCTTGTTGCCGACGAAGGTGGGGTGCGTGGCGTCGCTGGCGATCTTCGCGTCCGTATAGGTCGCGCCGCCGGTGACGCTGAACGGCCCGCGGCGAACCGAGGCTTCGAGTTCCACGCCCCTGGCCTTGTAGCCGCGGACGATGTTCTCGACCTGGATCGAGCCGTCGGCCTTACTGTTGACCTGAACGTTGCGCTCGCCGGTCCGCGCCGAGAAGCCCGTGACGTTGAGCGTCACGCCCGACACCCGGTACTTCAGGCCCAGCTCGGCCTGTTTGACGGTGTCGTAGGCGCTGTTCGGATCGACTAGCTTGCCGGTGTCGTAGTTGACCGCCGGGGTGAACAGGATCTTGTCGGCCGAGGCGCGACCGCCGCGGCTGTAGCGACCGAACACGGCCAGCTGCTCGGCGATGCGGTAGTTCACGCCCGTCGAATAGCTCAAGTAGTGATAGTCATAGTCGACCTTGCCGGGCGAGCCGATCGGCAGGGTGGCGACCTTGGTTTCCGGCAGGGAGATCTTGCCGTCACCGTTCATATCGACGGTCGTGACGCCCACGCGGGTCCCGCCCAGTTCGGCACCGTACAGCTTGCCCTTAACGTCGCCCATGTCGTAGCGCAGGCTGCCGCCGATCGCGACCTTGCCGATGTGATAGTTGACCGAGGCGTAGGGCGCGTTGACGCCGTAGTTCACGTCGTAGGTGCGGTGATAGAGCGCGCCGCCGATGCCATAGGAGAGATAGCCGCCCTGGGTCGTCGGGACGCCGGTCGCCGTCTTGACGTCGATCAGCGAGGCCTGGCCGCCGCCGCGCACGTCGGTCAGGACGTTCGAGAACGAATAGAATGCGTCGTAGTCCTGCGACGACGTGTAGAGGCCGGCCGTCGTGGTCAGGTCGCCGCCGCCGATCTTCCAGACACGGCTGGCGCGGAAGTCGTTGGTGATGTTGTCGAGGCTGTTGATCTTGTTGTCGATCAGCACTGTCGACGTCATCAAGCCGTTGCCGTTCAGGGTCAGCGGATTGATCGCCTGACCGGCCTGCGGGCCCGTGGCGTAGCTCAGGGTCGCGCCGACGCCGCCGCCGTAGGCGTAGGCCAGCGACGCGGCCGGCGCCACGGCGATCGGGCGGACCGAGTAGGTGCCGCCGGAGATCTTGGAGACGCGGAACTTCTCGCTGAGGGTCCAGCCGCTCACGTCGAACTGCGAGTCCAGACCCACCGACTTGACGATGGCGTGCTGGCCTTCGCGCACATCCTCGCGAGTGACCTTGTTGTCGCCGCCCAGCGTCAGGATGCCGGTGGTGTTGGGTGACAGCAGCGAGTCGGTTTTCAGGTTGAAGTTGGCCGGGCTGCTGAACTTCGGGTCGGCGTTCGTGCCGCTGACCCGGATCGGAACGAACTGATACGAGGGCGTGCGGTCGTCCAGGTACTTGGCGTAGACCCGGACGTAGCCGTTCTTGAGCTGCTTGGTGATGTTGGCCTTGATCTGGCCGCCCTTGTAGCCGGTGTAGCCGATATCGCGCGGACCTTCGCCCTGGCGATAGAAGCCGCCGACATGGAAGCGCAGGGTGTCGCTGAGCTTGGCGCCGTAGTCGGCGTCGAGGCGCTTCTCGCCGTAGTTGGCGCCGTAGGTCGCCTGAACGGCGCCGCCTTCGGTGTCACCGGTCTTGGACAGCAGGTTGATCACGCCGCCTGGCGAGTTTGAGGCGAAGGTCGAGGCCGAACCGCCGCGGATGGCTTCGATCTGCGCGAGATTGAGGTCGGCGCGCATGAACACGTCCGACGTGAACTGCGACTGGTCGCCGAATTCCATGACCGGCAGGCCGTCTTCCTGCAGCTGCATGAACTTCGAGCCAGTGCCCGACAGCGGCAGGCCGCGGATCGAGAAGTTGGCGTTGCCTTCGCCGCCCGAATATTCGACGCGGATCCCGGGGATGTTGCGCAGCATTTCGCCCAGCGAGCGGGCGCCATAGGTCTCGACCTCGGACGACCGCAGCGCGCTGGTGGAGGTAGCGCTATCGAGGCGGTCGCGGCCCTTGGCGACGCCGGTCGAGAAGACCGCTTCGCCGCTGGCCTTCCCACCAGCGCTCCTGACCACCTTCTCGGYGGGCTTGCCCGCCTCAGCGCTCTGAGCGGCCGCCGGCATGATCAGCAGAAACGGCAAGATCGCGGCGGAAAGGTACAGATGCTTCATTGAGATTTCCCCGTTCTATTTTTAGAATTATCTCTCATGAGTACCAATGACGTGCCCCATGTGATTTATGTGTAAATAAAATTTCGTATATGTCGGGTTATCTCTGCGACATTTTGTCAAGTATATTGGAATTTTTGGCATAATCGTGCGGCTGTCGCGTTTCATTGCGATCAAAATTCTTATTTCTGCTTGAGGTGTATTTCCATTTTCTCGAAAGCTAGCGCGAATGCGCGGCTTCGAATGGCCGGCCAAGGGGCGCGGCGTTCGCGACGGCGCCGCTCGGATCGCTCCGCGGCCGCCGCCTGAACGTCTTCGACGCTTATCTCCCGCCGGCGGCCATGCGCGCGCCCGGCCGCGCTCCCACGCTCGAGGCGTTGCTGGC